>JAPLUR010000046.1 GCA_026397505.1 Candidatus Zixiibacteriota bacterium | reverse complement strand
CGAATGCGTGATTCATACCGCCCGAAACCGTCACGGGCGACAGAGAGGAAGTCTTATAAGTCAGTTTGGAAGCGAACACAACATAAAGGGAATCAAATCCGACAATGCTATCCTCGAAACGGAAAAGCTTGTCGGCCCCGCCGTAAAAAACGATCGCCGCCTTTAAAGATTTATACCCTTCCGTGTGATATTTCACAATCAATTCCGGGATTTGCACTTCGGACTGCTCAAAAATGAACACCTGGTCGTCAATGCTGGTATCAAGTCTCGGCCATCCAAACTGTATCCAGGTGCTATCATCCAATTTCATGCTCAGTGATACTTCAGCTCTCAGCTGTTCGATATCAATTCTCCTGTTGGACTGTATTTTGAATGAAAGAGAAGGCAAAAGTGAGGGGGAGAGTACGGTATCGACTGTCAGAGAGCCATCAACATAACTGAAGCTTAACTTATCCAAAATATGAATAGAATAGGAATGAGTTTGGGTACTGACAATCGTGTCATTGCCAAATCGGTATTTTGCATTCACCATAATCGTGAGAGAATCATAAATATAAGTCGGCGCACTGTCGCTGGGAACGGCGGCACCGACACGAGATCCGCCATTGGGAGGAATGGAAGAGATTTCACGCTCGACAGCACACTGATTCGGGCAGGAGCCAAGATGCGCCGAGAACAAGACCGCCGGTAAAGTTGGTAAATCTCCTTTATTTTGCAGTCTCGCATCTACCCTGATCGTCTGCCCTGCGTAAATCGAATCGGGCAGCGGTCCGACTAGATCGAATGAAACGCCATTATATGAGAGATCGGCAGAGACAGTAATGCCCGGGCTGGCACTCGCTGTCAGCCTGATCGTCCCCGCCTCGCCGGAGTAAATAATATTCTTTGTTGTCAGGTCGGCCACACCATTCACAAAATCGTCGGCGCTGTCGAGTCGTGTGCGGCTGAGTTCACCCTTGTCAACCGAAAGGTCAATGGGATTATCAAGAGTATTGAAATCGGTTTTAAGATTGCCAAACTTATCAGAACAGGTCAAAGTCGCCGGGCCGAATAGCGGGTGGCCGACAAATTGAGTCGGCTGAATATCGAGTTTAAGAGTCCCGAGCGCTGCAGGAAGAACAATGAGTTCGGCCTCACGGAAAACAGTATCGATTGAAGCTCGCAGGACCGCCTCCCCGGCGGCATAGATATATTGGTTGGCCGACCCTTTTCCATTTACAACGATAATATCATTAAGAACGGATTGAAATCCCCCTGGCGAGGGACCGCCGACCACCTGTCTGACTTCAATCTTCCCGCCGGCCGGGTTGCCAAAACGGTCGACCGCTCCGGCCGCTTCAAGGTAAATTGGGTCGCCTGCCCGCAAGGGATGACCATTAATAACGACAATATTGAATGCCACAATCTTCCCCGAGGAGATAATAATCGGTGCCGAAACTCCGGAATGAACCCCATCGGTCACCGTTATCGTCTGCTGACCGGCGGTGACGAGGGTGAAATCGGCGCCGTCGAAAGCATGCCTCCCGGAATCGGAAGAGGCAAAAGCGTACTGATTCGATTCATTATAGATAAGTACGGCCCTCGCATCTGACGAGGTGAAATAGATTGAGCCGATATAATCACTCTTCAGATTCCCGAATTTGTCGAAGGCTGTGACTGTCACGGCTGAAAGGAAAGGCACGCCGGCTTCCACTTCCTGTGGAACGCCCGAAACGACAAAATGGTCGACGGCGCCCGGAAGAACCGTTATCAGGCCCGACATGGCACTGAGATTCTCAAATGACGCGACTACCTTGCCATGGCCGACTGTCGTGGCAAAAAGGTAGCCATCAGAAATTATTCCAATCTTATCGAAATCAGCAGATAGCGCCCAATTGATATTGAGCCCTTCTATAATATTGCCGAATTTATCATGCACTTCAGCGGTAAAAACCTGAGTCTCCTCCGCTCTCAAGGCTAAATGGTCGGAGGGAGAAATAATTATGCTGACCGGTTTATCGGGATAAATGGTAAATCTATCCGAGAGAGTCGGGCCAGCCTCTACCCGAAACCACTTATTAAAAATCAGGCCGGCAATCTGATATTCTCCGGCGACCGTTGGATTCTTAATTGAATGGACTGTAAAAGTGATTACAGTCCCGGCCGGCGGCGATTTCCCCCATTTGAAAAACAAAGTAATAATGCCATTATGAATATAAATCCTTCTAATCTTAAGGTCATCCCCGCTGTAATCATCGGAATATTCAATTTCACTTATCTGGCTCAGATCAAATGTGGCAGGAAAACTGAATGAGACACCGCCCAGAAAAGGAATGCCCCCTTTAGGCAGAGTGAGCTTTATCTGATAAACATCAAGCGTATCAACCAAGCCCATTTGTGGTATCGCTATCAAAGCAGGAAGCGGTGGGCATAAAGTGGCTGCCGCTTTGCCGATAAATCCGCCGCCGCCATCCCAAAAATCAAGAGGCTGAAGGGAATCGGGCAGTGAGAATTCAATGTCTCCCGCATAGCCGATCGCAGGAACAATCAGGAATAGAAGATAGGCGACAAATTTAGTAATGTATTTCTTGTCCATAAACTTATCTGAGTGTCTTGGAACAGAGCAAAGGATATGCCCTATTTCACCTTCCTGAAGAATGAAAGAAAACCATGACTATAGTCTGTCATTCCTCGGATATGGATGCGGATGTTATTGTCAATTAACAGGATGCGTCGGCACAAATAATTGGAGCCCGATCAAACATGAATACTGCCGAGAGCTCAGAGAAGAACTCTATAATTTAAAAGATTGCGGTGTGAATTAACGTGCGACTAATGCGCAGAATAATGCATTGTCAATCTCTTTTTTGATTTTGCGCCCGCCTCTCGGCCGAAAGAACTGTATTGGTCAATAGCATGGCAATTGTCATCGGGCCAACCCCGCCCGGTACAGGTGTGATGTAAGATGCCTTCCCGCGGCAGGCCTCAAAATCAACATCACCAACCAGCTTGTACCCCTTTTCCTCATTCTTATCCTCAACCCGGTTGATACCGACATCAATCACTACCGCTCCATCTTTGACCATATCCCCCTTGACAAATCCGGCCTGCCCCATGGCGGCAATCAGGATATCGGCGCGGCGGCAAATCTCATTGATATTCTTCGTCCTCGAATGGCAGGTTGTGACCGTGGCATTGGCCATCTTTTGTTTTTGAATGAGCATGGCACCGAGAGGTTTTCCCACAATATTGGAGCGCCCCAGTATGACTACCTCTTTGCCGGCCGGGTCAATATTGTACCGCCTTAGGAGCTCGACAACACCGAAGGGAGTGCAGGATTGAAATGTCGGTCTTCCCAGCAGGGTCATCCCGACGTTATAGGGATGAAAGCCATCGACATCTTTCCCCGGATCGATAAGAAGCGTTACGGCCAGCTCATCAATATGGTCGGGCAAAGGAGACTGCACCAGAATACCGTCAATATCAGAGCGTTGATTGAGTCCCCTGACAATTTCTTCGACTTCCGACTGGGGCATTTCCGCCGGACGGCGAATCACTTCCGAGAAAACGCCGATTTTCTCGCAGGCTTTGGCTTTGCTTTTGACATATGTTTCCGAGGCCGGGTTATTGCCGATCAGGACCGCGGCCAGCCCCGGGATTATACCCTGACTCTTAAGAGCCTCCACACGGGTTTTTAATTCCGTCTTGATTTCATCCGAAATTTTCTTGCCGTCGATTAAAATTGCCTCCATAGCACTTACATTCCCTTTATCTCAGGTTCCTCTGGTTTTTCGCCGGTATAATCAATACGGAATCGTTCAATCGCCTCGGCCCGGCCATCCGAGGTGTCGATTGTCAGGAGCACGCCGGAGATCTTCAAATCCTCGGTGGCGCAGGCAAACCGTTTCGGCATCCCCGTGAGGAATCTTTCCAGCGAGGGAGTCTTATCCATACCGATGATAGAATCATGCGGGCCGGTCATGCCTACATCCGAAATAAAAGCGGTGCCCCGCTTCGAGATGGATTCATCGGCCGTCTGAACATGGGTATGGGTACCGATAACGGCTGATACCTGCCCATCAAGGAAGTATGCCAGGGCTTGTTTTTCCGAGGTCACCTCGGCGTGAAAATCGATTATTACTGTCTCAGTTATTTCTCTTATTTTCTTGACTTCGCGATCGGCCACGCGGAAGGGGCAGTCGATTTCTTTCATATAGGTTCGCCCCATAAGATTGAGGATGCCGATCTTGATTCCGCCGACATCATCAATCAGATACCCGTTGCCGGGAACGCCGGGCGGATAGTTGGCTGGACGGAGTAGTTTCGGCTGTTCATCGATATATTTTAGGACATCCATCCGATCCCATATATGATTGCCGGAGGTCTGGCAATCGACCCCGTACGAAAATATCTTGCGGGACATCTCGGGCGTGATTCCAAACCCGCCGGCGGCATTTTCGACATTCGCGATGACATAGTCGGCGGTATATTTCTCCCGCAACTGTTTGCACATCTGGGAAAGAATGAACCTTCCCGGCTTGCCGACCAGATCGGCGAAAAAGAGCACTCTTATGAGAGCCATACCGACATCCTACTTGGCATATTCGGTCGCCCTCGTCTCTCTTATGACGGTCACTTTTATCTGCCCGGGATATTCCATTTCCTGCTCAATTTTTTTGGCGATATCGCCGGCGAGAATAGTGGTTGCCAGATCATCAATGGTCTCACATTCGACAATAACCCGGACTTCCCGTCCCGCCTGAATGGCGAAAGCCTTGGAAACACCCTTAAACGAATCGGCCAGCTCTTCCAGTTTTTCGAGACGTTTGATATAAGCCTCGAGCGGCTCGCGCCGGGCCCCCGGCCGCGCGCCCGAAATGGCGTCAGCCGCCTGCACCAGCACCGAATAGGCGGTCTCCTGAGGGACATCACCGTGGTGCGAAGCGACGGCATTGACAACCACCGGATTTTCGCCCAGCCGGCTCAAAAAATTGGCGCCGATTTCGGTATGCGTCCCCTCCGTTTCGCGATCGATTGCTTTACCGATGTCATGCAGAAGCCCGGCCCGTTTGGCAACATTCGGATCCAGACCGAGTTCGGCCGCCATCAGGCCCGAAAGAATCGACACTTCCTTTGAATGCTGGAGGACATTCTGCCCATATGATGTCCTATATTTCAACTTGCCCAGAAGTTTGATGATATCGAGATGCAGTCCCTGCACGCCGACATCGAAACAGGCCTGTTCGCCGGTTTCACGGACAATCATCTCCATCTCTTTCTGCGTCTTTTCCACTACCTCTTCGATGCGGGTGGGATGGATACGGCCGTCGGTAATCAACTTTTCCAAGGCCATTCGCGCCACCTCGCGCCGAATGGGATCATAACCGGAGAGAATCACCGCTTCCGGCGTATCGTCGACAATGACATCAATGCCGGTGGCGGTCTCGAAGGAACGTATATTGCGTCCTTCACGACCAATAATGCGCCCTTTCATTTCTTCATTGGGAAGATTGACCACGGAAACGGTCGATTCAACGGCATGATCGGCGGCACAGCGATAGATGGCCGAGATAATTACTTCACGGGCTTCCTTTTCGGCATTCCGCACGGCGTTCTCCTTGATTTCTTTGATCATCGCCGCCGCTTCAAGTTTAGCCTCGCCCACCAAGTTTTCCTTGAGTTCCTTCTTGGCCTCTTCCGCGGTCATCTGGGCAATTCGTTCCAGTTTTTCGTTCTGGGTCTGCAGGGCTTTATCCAGCTCCTGCTCTCTCAAGGTGCTCCCTTTTTCACGGCTCGTCAGGGTTCTTTCACGGTTCTGAATATCTCTTTCACGGCGAGCCAGAGATTCCAGTTTCTTATCAATGCCCCCCTCTTTATCCAAAAGCCTTTTTTCTATTTTCTGAACTTCGTTTCTTCTATTCTGAAGCTCCCTTTCGAAATTCGATTTTACCTTGTACCATTCTTCCTTGGCCTCCAGCAGGGCTTCTTTTTTCTTAATTTCCGCCTCTTTTTCGGCCTCGGCAATTACTTTATGGGCAAATTCCTCGGCATTGGCCACTTTGGTTTCGCCGATTCGACGCAAGACCAGCCAGGCGACCGCAAATCCTATGACGGCTCCCAATGCCGCAAAAAGGACAATCAAGAGAGTGCCGTTCATTGGTCCTCCTCGCCCCAGTTGTTTCGGGGCAATCTATCTAAAAGTTCCGTCTGTAAAAAAAGAAGATAATTAGGAGAAGTCTTGAGGCAACGGTTATTCGCTCTCCGCATCCTGCAATTTGCTGTCCAAAAGCTCCAAAATATTCCGGGCTCGATCCTCCACCGTGGAAAGATTGGCTTTTTGCTCTTCCAGATCAAACAATTCACCGGCGATATTTAAAGCCGCAAGAATAGCGATCTTGTCGGGCGATTTATTTTTCGATTTGGAGGATATTTCACGCATTTTCTTGTCGACATAGTCGGCAACACGCAAAATATATTCAGGTTCAGCAAAACCCCGAATGGGATATTCTTCGCCAAAAATCGTAACTTTAACCGTCTGCTTTTTATCTGAGATATCAGGCATTATGATTTATGACTGCCTTCCTCAATTCTATCTCGAGTTATCTTCCTGTATCTATGATCAACAATTTATTTTAATAATCTCACAAAACACTGTCAACAATAATAATATAAGCTCTAAACCTGTTCCAGGTTCTCCAATTTATTCAAAATGCTGTTCAGTTTGGTCTTGATTTTGTCGGACCGTTCCAGTTCCAGGCTTTCCATTTGGGCCATTTTGGACTTGACTCCGATCAATTCCGACTTCAGATTTTCATTCTCCACCTTTAAAACCTTATTTCCCTCGGTCAATTTTTCGATCAGGTTTAAGGCTTTATTTATTCGTTCTTCAAGTTTTTCAAGCGTATCCATAGACTAACCTTCTCTAATTTCGGCGTTGAACTTTTCCTTTATATGATAAACAATTTTCTCATGTATTTCAACAACTTCCTTGTTTTCCAGGCTGCGTTCCGGTGAGCGGAAGGTCAGGGAAAAAGCAAGCGATTTTTTTCCCTCTCCGATCTGCTTGCCCCGATAAAGATCAAACAATGCAACCTTTTCTAGAAGTGGTTTTCCGGCACGTTCAATCGCCTCCATTATTTCGCCGACCGGTGCCGATTCATCGACGACAATGGCCAGATCGCGCGGGGCGGCCGGAAATCGAGGCAAAGGTTCATAGCTGCGTTCCAAACGCCATAAATTCGCCAACTCCTTTAAATCGAGCTCGGCGATGAATACCGGCTGCTTGATATCGAAGATTCGGGCGATATCCTCACGCACCAGCCCGGCCCGGCCTATCTCCTTACCGGCACCATGAAGCTGATAACCATAACCTTCCGCGCACGGCATAACATTGGCCGGGATATATCCAACGGGAGGAATATCGGCGGAATCGAGGAGTGAATCAATGGCGCCCTTGAGTTCATAAAAATCATGAACTCTCCCTCTGCCGAACCATCTATCATCCGATTTCCCCGAAAGAGCTATGCCAATCTGCTCAATTTCCGCCGGCGGCTGAGCGGGTGAAGCCGAATCAGCCGACTCGAATGACTTGCCCAATTCAAACAACCGCAGGTCAAGATTGCGGAAAGCAGTGTTGTGCGCTACCGCTTTCAGAAGAGAATAAACAAGTGTCGTCTGCATCACCGCAAGGTCATCGGCGATCGGATTGAGTATCTTCACCGGTCGGATGTCAGGAGACAATTTGGCCAGATGACCGGGGTCGGCAAAGCCGGAGCCGTAAATTTCATCAAAGCCCTGCGCCGTCATGGCATTACGCAGCAGCCTGCGGAAAAGGTCATCCTTATGCCGCACATTCAGAAGCGGGCCGATATTGCGATCGGCCGAAGGAATCCGGTCATACCCTTCAATTCGGGCGATTTCCTCAATAAGGTCTATTTCGCGCGTGATATCGGGGCGAAAAGTCGGGACAGTCACTTGCAAATTCTCACCTTGCGTCACAGGAAACTCAAGTCCCTGAAGAATCTCGACCATTCTTTCCGCAGTAAGGGTCGTGCCCAGAATGACATTCACCCGCGCGGGACGCAGATTGACATTTATAGGGGTGATTTTTTTCGGATAGCAGTCAACAATACCTGACAGCACCTTTCCCCCGGCATACTTCCGTATCAAATAAGCGGCGCGATTCAGCGCTTCGGGCACGACATTAGGATCGGCTCCCTTTTCGAACCGCGTCGATGACTCCGAAACCATGCCCAGTTTCAGCCGGCTTTTCCTAATCGTGATGGAATCAAAGTAGGCTGATTCCAGAAGAATATCAGTAGTCTCGGCGGTAACCTCGGAATTCAGTCCGCCCATAACTCCGGCGGCAGCCACGCCCTTTTCGCCATCGGTTATCAGAAGCACTTCAGGAGTCAATTCATGGTCAATCCCGTCAAGGGTCGTGAACTTCTCCCCAGCCCGGGCACGTCTTACCATGACCTCTTTTCTACCGAACAACCTGAAATCAAAAGCGTGCAGCGGATGCCCCAATTCCAGCATCACCAGATTGGTGATATCAACCACATTGGAGATTGGCCGGATGCCCGAAAGAAGCAGTTTCCGCTTAATCCACCAGGGGGAGGGACCAATCTTCACATCTTTTATCACGCGTGCCGCATACCGGGGGCAGGCCCCGGAATCATCGATGGATACTTTCACCTCGGCCGAGGCTTTCTCCTCAGATTCGTGCAACTCATATTCCGGGCGCTTTATTTTTGCATGGTACAGCGCCGCCACATCGCGGGCAATGCCAATGGCGCAGAGCGAATCGGGACGGTTGGGGGTCAGGTCAAACTCAAAGATATCATCATCAAGTCCCAGGATATTTCCCGCCGGGACCGAAATGGGGGCATCATCATCAAGAACCATAATACCCGAATGGTCATCGGTCAGCCCCAACTCCGCCTCGGAGCAAATCAATCCTGAGGATTCCACCCCGCGAAGCGTAACCTTCTTTATTTCAAGCCCGCCTTTAAGAATCGCACCAACTTGAGCGACAATTACCTTCTGTCCCTCCCGAGCATTGGGCGCACCGCACGCCACCTCAATAGTCTTATCACCAAGGTTGACGACCGCTTTTTTGAGATGGTCGGAACCTTTGATCATTTCCAATTCGGCTATCTGCCCGACGACGATATTCTCAAATCCGCCGGCGGCGAACTTTGAGACCGCCGCCGCAGTGCCACAGAGAGTCAGCCGCTCGGCCAATTCCTTTGAGGGGCAGCAGATTCCAGTCAATTCCGTTATCCAGCTGTACGGTATTTGCATTACTTGAACTGCCTTATGAAACGGATATCATTTTCATAGAAAAGGCGGATATCATTTATCTTATATTTCAGCATGGCAATCCGCTCCACGCCGATGCCGAAAGCATACCCGGTGTATTTCTCGGGATCATAGCCGACATTTATCAGCACATTGGGGTCGATCATGCCGCAGCCGAGAATCTCCAGCCACCCTTCATACTTGCAGAGCTGACATCCCTTTCCGCCGCAGAGAAAGCAGGAGATATCGACCTCGGCGGAAGGTTCGGTGAACGGGAAAAAACTGGGACGGAAGCGAAGTTTCAGCCCTTCACCGAAGAAATCCCGGAAGAATGCCACCAGGACACCTTTCAGGTCAGCCATCGAGACACCCTCGTCCACCAGGAATCCGTCCACCTGATGAAACACGCAATACCCTCTGGTCGAGATGGTTTCATTGCGATAAGTTCTCCCGGGTGTAATTATCTTAACCGGCGGCTTCGATTTTTCCAGTTCTCTAACCTGTACGGGGGTTGTATGCGTCCGCAGAAGCAGTCCCCCCTCGACATAAAAAGTATCCTGCATATCGCGGGCGGGATGGTCGGGCGGGAAATTCAGCGCCTCAAAATTATAGTAGTCGGATTCAATTTCCGGCCCCCGGGCGATAGTGAAACCCATACCATGGAAAGAATCACAGATACGGTCAATGACGGTTGTGATAGGGTGAATGGCGCCGACCCGGTTCTGTATGCCCGGCAACGTTGGATCCAGTAATGATTCGACCTTACCGGTTTTAAATTTCGACTGGGCGTCGGCCAGCGCCTCTTCTACCTTCAGGCGGGCCTCATTGGCGGCGGCGCCGACCGATTTGCGTTCTTCCAGAGGAAGCTCTTTAAGCGATTTGAGAATCGAGGTAATGACCCCTTTGCGGGCCAAATATTTTACATCAACGGCCTCAAGGTCTTTAAGCGAAGAGGCCGAGGCGATCAGTGACATCGCTTCGGCCAGAATAATCTTTATCTGGTCAATCCCGGACATGTTTCGATCCGAGACTAATGGCTTTTGGACATTTCCGCCAGACGGCCGAAAGTGGCCATATCGCGGGCGGCTATATCGGCCAGGACCTTGCGGTCAAGGCTGACACCGGCCTTTTTCAGACCATTCATAAGAGTGGAATAATTGCCGCCGCAGATTTTGGCCGCAGCCGAGATACGGGCGATCCATAAGCGGCGAAACTCACGTTTCTTATTTCTCCGATCCCGGTAGGAATAAGTCATTCCCTTATGAACGGTTTCAATGGCGGTCCGATACAAACGAGAGCGGGCGCCGAAATTACCGCGGGCCTTTTTTAGAATCTTCTTATGTCTTCTATTGGCGGCTACATTGTTCATCGCGCGTGGCATTTTGGAACTCCTGAAATCAAACAGTCATCAATTATCAATAGGGGATCAGTTTCCTGACGCGTCCCCGATCGGCTTTGCTCACCAGACCGGCTTTGCGAAGTTTTCTTTTCCGCTTGGTTGTCTTTTTGGTCAGAATATGCGAATGAAACGCTTTCTTCATTTTGATCTTACCGGTGGCCGTCTTCTTGAATCGCTTGGCTGCCGACCGATTTGTCTTTATCTTGGGCATTCTCAGTCCTCTTCGGTTTTGCTTTCAGTGCCTGCGGTTTGGGATTCAATATCATCGAGAGGTTTCTTCCTTCCAGCCGGGCACTCTGTTCAATCGTGCATATATCACTTAACTCTTGAGCGACCTTTTCCAATAATTTGTAACCATATTCGGTGTGAGCCATTTCTCGACCGCTGAACATCACATAAGTTTTGACCTTGCTTCCCTGCATGAGAAATTCGCGCACATGTCTGGTTTTGAATTGGAAGTCATGTTCATCGATTTTGGGACGATAGCGCATCTCCTTAAGCTGAACCACATGCTGTTTCTTACGGGCCAGCTTGGCCTTCTTGGCCAGTTCATACTTGAATTTCCCAAAATCCATGATCCGGCATACCGGCGGCCTGCTGGTGGGCGAAACCTCCACCAAATCCAGATTGGCCTCGCGTGCCTTTTCCTGAGCTTCCCGAATGGGAACAATGCCAACCTGGTCGCCGTTGACGCCTATCAATCTGACCGGGGAAATCGAAATTTGCTCGTTTACCCGAATTCCTTTGTGAACTATAACATCCTCCCTTATACTAATTTTGACTCAATCGCTTTTTCGCCGATCTCATTTTCAAAAATATCAATCAATTCTTCTATTTTGCGAGCGCCTTTATCTCCCTGGCCGTGAATGCGCACCGAGACGGTACCCGCCTCTCTTTCATTAGCACCAATTATAAGCATATACGGTATTTTCTGCAACTCCGATTCACGTATTTTATGCCCGATTTTTTCCGACCTGGAATCCAACTCAGCCCGGATATTTCGGGCCAGCAGCCGGGCCAGTACCGTTTCGCCATAGGCATTGAATTCATCGGTTATGGGCAGAATCCGGGCCTGAACCGGGGCCAACCAGAGCGGGAACCTGCCCGCATAATGCTCGATCAAGACCCCGAAAAACCGCTCAATTGAGCCCAGCAGGGCACGGTGAATCATATAGGGTCTTTTGAGTTGGCCGTCCTTATCGGCAAATGTGAGATCAAACCGCTCGGGAAGATTGAAATCGAATTGAATCGTTGAGCACTGCCAACTGCGTCCGAGGGCGTCCTTAATCTTTATGTCGATTTTGGGTCCGTAAAAAGCGCCCCCCCCCTCATCGACCAGATATTTCAGCTTGAGAAAATCGAGAGCCCGGCGAAGACCGTTTGTGGCCTTTTCCCAATCCTGCGGGTCGCCGATGGCTTTGGCCGGCCGGGTGGAAAGATAAATGTCGTAATCTTTGAAACGGAACGGGTCCAGGATATGGATGCAGAATTTAATCAACCAGACCAGCTCGTCCTCCATCGTCTCCGGGGAGACAAAGTGGTGAGCGTCGTCCTGAGTGAATCCGCGAACCCGCATCAGTCCGTGGAGCACCCCGGGCAATTCATAGCGATAGACCGTGCCGAGTTCCGCCCAGCGCAAAGGAAGGTCGCGATAACTCCAGCGCCGCGACTTATACATCATGATATGAAACGGGCAGTTCATCGGTTTGATCTGGTACTGCGCCTCATCAACCTGCACCGGCTGATACATGCTTTCGGCGTAATTGATTGTATGTCCGGAGCGTTTCCAAAGCTCCAGGTTGGCTATATGAGGGGTGAAAACAATGCTATAGCCGCCCTTAATATGCTCTTCACGCCAGAAATTTTCGATCTGGTTTCTGACTGTCGCGCCATGCGGCATCCAGAGCACCAGCCCGGCGCCGACATCATTGGTGATATGGAAAAGGCTGAGTTGTTTCCCCAGCGTTCGGTGGTCGCGCTTCTTGGCCTCTTCCAGCCGAACGAGATATTCCTCAAGCATGCTTTTTTTAGGGAAGGATATCCCGTAGATACGCTGGAGCATCCGATTTTTCTCATCCCCTCTCCAATAAGCGCCCGAGGAAGCAATCAGCTTGAAAGCCTTGACCACACCGGTATCCGGAATATGAGGGCCGCGGCAGAGATCTTCAAAAAAGGAATGTTTATAGACCGAAACCCGGTCATCCAGAATGTCCTCCTGAAGCATTTCCACTTTGTATTTTTCATTCTTGCCCCGGAATCTCTCAATAACTTCAGTGCGGCTCAAATCCTCTCTCTGGAATCTGGCTTTCTCCTCGATGATCTTGGCCATCCGGCTTTCAATCTTCTGCAGGTCTTCGGGTGAAAAAGGACTATCAAGGTCGAAATCATAGTAAAAACCTTCCTCAATGGCCGGCCCGATGGCCAATTTAGCTCCCGGAAAAAGCTCCTGCACCGCCTGAGCCATGATATGGGAGGTGGAATGCCAGAAAACCTTCTTCCCCTCAGGCGAATCGAAAGTGACTATCTCAATCGGGGCATTCCCCACAATGGGACAGGAGAGGTCTTTCAAATCGCCATCGACCTTCGCGGCAATCGCCTCTTTGGCCAGACGAGGGGAAATCGACTTGGCGATTTCAAACCCGGTGACTCCGCAGGGAAAGCTCCTTTCGGAGCCATCAGGGAATTTTATAATTACTTGCGCGTCGCTCATTTTCTTCACTCATAACTATAAACGGGCATAAACCATACTTGATACGGCCTACATCCCGCAAGAATGGTGGGCGATACTGGAATCGAACCAGTGACCCCTTGCATGTCAAGCAAGTACTCTAACCATCTGAGCTAATCGCCCATTCTTTATTATCGGAGTCTGCTTTCACAAGCAAATACATCCTAAGCTTGTAACTATATCACCTATTATCGATTATGTCAAGAAAAATATTAACTCTCACCCCTGCCCGCGACTAATCCCGCGTCTCGCCCCCCCCCGTTTTCCCCAATCCCGGCTGTTTCCAAATGAAATTCCCCCTCTATCACCAATAAAATTATTCCGACCCAAAACCGTCAAATAATAATCCGGGAAATCATCGCCGACTGTCTGACAAAAATTCATTCATGACATATATTTTAGATAGACATTTTTGTCGAATTAAAATTCCTTTGGCGTAACTTATTGGCAGTAACCTGAATTGGTCGGAAATCAAAAAAACCTTGCCTGCCAATAGCAATTGCTTATATTAGCGCCGGTATTTGTTACTTTTTTCACATATTGGCGAAGGTTGAGTATCATGCCTGCAACTAAGATTGTCATCGCCGGTTCCGGCGTCATGGGCCAGGGGATTGCTCAGGCGATAGCGAGCACCGGCACCGAGGTTGTTCTTCTCGATCGCACCATCAGGGTAGCCGACAAAGGCTTGAAAAGGATTGACGAAAGCCTCGATCATGCTATCGTCCGCTGGGCTATGACTCAGGCGGAGAAGAAAGCTATTCTCTCACGAATAACTCTCTCGGCCGAACTGCAGGTCGCCAGGGAGGCTTTAATAGTCATCGAGGCCATTCCTGAAAACCTGCGTATGAAACGAGAGTTGTTTCAGAAACTTGATGACCTCTGTCCCCCGGAAACAATTTTCATCACCAACACCGCTACTCTTTCCATAACCGAGTTGGCGGCGATGACCACCCGGCCTGATCGAATTATCGGCATGCATTTCCTCAACCCGGTGCCCAAAATTCCTCTGGTCGAGATTATCCGCGGGTTGAAGACATCGGATGATACCTATGAGAAAGCCCGGCAGTTCGCCGATACGCTCGGCAAGACGCCAGTGCTGGTGTATGAATATCCCGGGTACATAACAACGCGCATCATTGTTCCGCTCCTGAACGAGGCGATGCATGTTCTAATGGAGGGTGTGGCCACCGCCGATGATATCGATACCGCCATGAAACTGGGTTACGGCTTTAATGTCGGGCCGCTGGCCCTGGCCGATATGATGGGACTCGATGTGGTTATGTCCTGGATGGAAAATCTTCTATCCGAGCTTTCGGAGCACAAGTATAACCCCTGCCCGGTTCTTCGCAAAATGGTGCGCGCCGGTCAGCTGGGAGTCAAGACCGGTCAGGGATTCTTTAAATATGACAAAGAAGGAAATCGTATCCCTTGTGAAAAACCATCGACTGATGGCGATCGGACGGTAAAATGAACATATTGGTACTCAACTGCGGCTCCTCATCCATAAAATATCAATTCTTTGATATGGACTATGAAAAAGCTCTGGCCAAGGGTTTGGTTGCCCGTATCGGCATGACCGGGGCGGTCCTGACCCATAAACCTTTTGACCGTCCTGAGGTCAAGATTTCGGGCGAAATTCTGGATCATATCGCGGCCACCGCTTATGTGATTTCAATCCTTCTCTCGGCCAATCATGGCGTCATCAAAGACAAATCGGAAATTCACGCCATTGGGCATCGGGTCGTGCATGGCGGCGAGCGGTTCGCCGAATCGGTCTTCATCACTCCGGAAGTGATGGCCGAAATCCGCAACCTGATCGACCTCGCGCCGCTGCATAATCCGCACAATCTTCGCGGGATTCAGGCTTGCGAAAAAACGCTTCCCGGAATCCCCCAGGTGGCTGTTTTCGATACCGCTTTCCATCACCAGATGCCGCCGGAAGCATATATCTATGGCCTTCCTTATGTGATGTACAAAAAGTATGGCATCCGCCGTTATGGTTTCCACGGTACTTCACATTTCTATGTGGCCCATAGGGCCGCCGCCCTTATGAGGAAACCGATCGAACAACTCAAAACAATAACCTGCCATCTTGGTAACGGCGCCTCCATTACCGCCGTGGATGGCGGCGTCTCGATTGACACTTCCATGGGGTTTACCCCTCTCGAGGGTCTTCTCATGGGAACCCGTTCCGGCGACCTCGATCCCGCTGTGATTCTCCATGTCATGGGGCGCGAGGAACTCTCGCTGCATGAGGGGAATACGCTACTCAACAAACATTCCGGGCTGATTGGAATCTCCGGGGTGTCATCCGACATGAGAGAAATAATCCAGGCCAGTGAGGTCAATCACACTAACGCCAGACTGGCGTTGAATATTTACTGCTATCGCCTGCGGAAATATATCGGCTCTTATGCCGCCGCCTTGAAAGGACTTGACTGCCTCGTCTTTACCGCCGGAGTGGGTGAAAACTCGCCAATTATCAGAGAAATGACCTGCAAGGGACTGGAATTCATGGGCGTCGAACTGGATGCGGAGAGAAATAATGCCGCTATCGGCAAGGAGATGGAAATCTCATCCGATCAATCACGCATTAAGATTTTCGCCGTGCCAACCAATGAGGAACTGGTCATTGCCCGTGATACTAAAGAAATTGTTGAAAAATCAGGCCAAAAATAGTATTATTTCGTCTTATTGTCCTGCCGTATAGCGTGCATCGACAAAGCGTGAAGTGAAATTGCATCGGAGGAAAGTTGTTTAGGATCGTCGACAAAAAAGAGCTTTGCGAGAAAATACATCGCTTCAGAATAGAAGTTCCCCGTCTTGTCGAAAAGGCAAAAGCGGGACAATTTGTAATCCTGCGCCAGCATGACCGAGGCGAACGAGTCCCGATGTCCATCGGCGGGCTGGATAAGAAAAATGGCCTATTGACCGTGGTCATTCAGGAGGTGGGAAAAACGTCCGGCTCGATGAACCGGATGAAAACCGGCGATTCCTTTGCCGATGTGGTCGGCCCTCTGGGGATGTCCTCGCACGTGGAAAAATTCGGCCATTGTGTTTGTATCGGCGGCGGCGTCGGTATCCCCCCTATTTACCCGATTGCCCAGGCGCTCAAAGAGGCCGGCAATCAGGTGACTACTATCATCGGCGCCCGTAGTAAGAGCCTTTTGATATATGAAGAGGAACTTACTTCCGCCTCGCACCGGCTTCTGATTTCTACCGATGACGGCTCTTATGGGACCCATGGTTTTGTCACCACCGTCCTGCAAAATCTGCTCGATGCCGGCGAGAAAGTCGATATGGTCATTTCCATCGGGCCGGTCCCGATGATGAAAGCGGTGGTGGCATCCACCCGCCTGCCGAAAATAAAAACCTTTGTCAGTCTCAATCCGATCATGGTTGACGGTACCGGCATGTGCGGCGCCTGCCGCGTGACAGTCGGCGGGAAAACCAAGTTTGCCTGCGTCGATGGTCCCGATTTCGATGGCCATGAAGTTGACTTTGATGAGATGACCAAGCGGCTGAAGATGTATGCCAAATATGAAAAGATTGCCTACGAAAGATTTCTTCACGAGGGCTGTCGCGTGGCCGACCAGATTAAACAGCTCTAAGAAAAAATCATTCGAGAGATAAATATGACGGACAACGAGAAGAATAAGCCTCTGGAAAAGAAAGAGCGGATGAAAATCCCCCGGCAGAAGATGCCGGAGCAGGATGCCAAAGAGAGAATACGCAATTTCAAGGAAGTGCCACACGGCCTGACGCCGGAATTGGCCATGATTGAGGCCCGGCGTTGCCTCGCTTGTCCCAAGCCCCCCTGTATCGGCGGCTGCCCGGTGGAGGTGAACATCCCGGAATTTATCAGGCTGGTGACCGAGGGAGATTTTGTCGCCGCCGCCAGGGTGATAAAAAGAACCAACGCTCTCCCCGCCATCTGCGGACGAGTTTGCCCGCAGGAGGAGCAGTGTGAGAAAGTCTGCATCCTGACCAAGAAATATAATTCTGTCGGCATCGGTAATCTGGAGCGGTTTGTCGCCGATTTTGAGCGCGAGCGCGGTGAAATCGAAATACCGCAGCTTCCCCCGCCCACCGGCAAGAAAGTCGCCATTGTCGGCGCCGGACCGGCCGGTCTGACCGTAGCCGCCGACCTGGCTCAGATGGGACACAAAGTGGTCATATACGAAGCTCTTCACAAAGCGGGCGGCGTGCTGATTTACGGTATCCCGGAGTTTCGCCTGCCAAAAGCGATTGTCGCCTCCGAGGTTGATTATCTCAGGAAACTGGGTGTGGAAATTTATACCAGCTATGTCATCGGCAAACTCGATACGGTCGATGAACTGTTTGAGCAGGGATTCAACGCCGTTTTTGTAGGCACCGGGGCGGGTCTGCCCAACTTCATGCAAATTGACGGCGAAAACCTTAACGGCATCTATTCCTCCAACGAATTTTTGACGCGTTCCAATTTGATGGCCGGTTACGATTTCCCCAATTACGATACGCCCATTTTCGCCGGTGAAAATGTCGCCGTTCTCGGCGGCGGGAATACCGCCATGGACTCGGTGCGTACCTCGCTTCGTCTCGGCGCTATGAATGCCTATATCGTCTATCGCCGCAGCCGTAACGAGATGCCGGCCCGTAAAGAGGAGATTCATCACGCCGAACAGGAGGGGGTGCAGTTCATGTTCCTGACCAACCCCATTCGCTATATCGGCGATGACAACGGCTGGGTCAAAGGGATGGAATGTGTCAAGATGGAACTGGGCGAGCCGGATGCCTCTGGCAGGCGGCGGCCGGTGGAAATGAAAGGCTCCAATTTCATTCTTCCCGTCGATACGGTCGTGGTGGCGGTCGGCAACTCCTCCAATCCTCTGATCCCGCAGACCACGCCGGGACTCAAGACCAATAAGTGGGGCAATATCGAGGTTGATCCCAAGACGCAGATGACCTCGCGGCCGGGTGTCTTTGCCGGCGGTGACATTGTTACCGGCGGCGCCACCGTGATTCTGGCGGCGGGCGCAGGTAAAGTGGCCGCGCGCGCGATTCATAAATATGTTATGGGCATCCCGTTCGATGAGCCAGCCAAAGAGGAAGCAAAGGTCAAATAGGTCAGCTTTGTAGCGCAAAATCCCGAAGGGTTTTGCGAAATTGACTCACGCAACATATTGCATTCCCAAGTATTGCAGGCCAGAAGCCAGCCACGGCGGGCCCTCCTGGCTTTTTTTCTTTTTGCCATCTCTGCTCCGTCATTGTCATCCCCGTTGCGGCGGGGAATCCAGTCGGGTGGCGGGGGCGGGTTTGCAGGCGTAATTGATTGTGCCACAAGGGGTGGAGTTTGCAGCCAGGGGAGCAAAGCCACACGAAATACAGCCAAGTACATGTCTGCCATGGGTTTGACGAATTTGGCTTTGTTTTACGAAATTTTTTGGCCTTTCAAAAACGGGCAAATTGGGTGTAAGTTGCATGTATGGCAACAGATTAGGCATAAAGTGAACGGCCGGCAAATTGGGTTTGTTTCTTCGTTTTTTAAAATATTCGCTGCAGTTTTCCTTAATGAATTTATAAGGTTCATTGCCTTTCCAGTGCCAATTTCTGACAGTGGAATTGGCGGTTGATTGTTTTTGGATTGAAGTCATATTCATAACCATGCTTTCATATAAGGGGTCGGGAGCCGAATCACCATCGATTCGATACAGATTTTGTATTGCGGAGATTGAATGGCAAGAGGTTAGGAAGGAAATATTTGGGAATTTACGGGGTAAATGGATTGAAATTGAGGCAATGCAGAGTTAGTTGTATAGCCTTATGGGCCACCGGTTTGCCGGCTGATGGCGCGGGGGACAATATTATGTCATGATTCGTCCCACCATGAATAGCGGGCCACCCGGCGTCATATCTTCTCCACTTCCTGCCTAAGTTGATCAACGCTCGTCCATTGCACGGCACCGGGTGGAATGGGCTTTGTGAAGTCGATCAACGCGTCAAGAAGCGCGGCAATTCTTGAAACAACTGCGGAATCGCCTTTAAGACTGCACAGCACATTATATGGCTTGTTAGACTTGACTTCTTCGCCGAGGTAAGCGCTTTCGAAGTTAAGCAAAGTGGCAAGTAGTCGAGTCGCAGCAGATGCCTTAGCCATTTCAACACGAATTGACTCATTATGCGCCCATGCGGGATTCGCGCAATACTTGCCATCCTTCTCGTATGTTGGGCGATCACTGTCGTGCAGGACCGAGTAGGGCGCACCAAATTGATTCAGAATTTTGCAGAGAGACACAATCGTAGCTTTTCCCCGTGCGCGCACCACATGGATGCCTTGGTATTTCTCGGGGAAGAGGTGAATTATGTGCATGAAAGCAGTGTACTCCGTATCACCCTCTACTATGATCGATCTCCCCCCGAAGAAGAATTCCGCAACATATGGATCGCACAGATTCAGGAGTTTCAGAAGGTCTCTGTCGGAGCCATCGAAGTTGGCTTTGGATGGTCGGAAAATGGTTGTCCCTGTAATAAGCCCATCATCTCTCCGCGCGACGCGCACAATAGACGTATGGTCTCTGGCAAAGTCGACGAAACAGGGTGAATGGGTTGTGACCATTACTTGCCAGTTGCCCGTGAGAGATGGCAGGCCATACAGAAGATCGCAGGCCTCTCTTATAGCATTTGGATGTAGACAGATTTCAGGTTCGTCGATTAGCAGGATATGAGGACGTTGGCTCATGTCTTTCTTTTTGCCTGTTTCAGCCAAGAGTCTGATCGCGGTCCAAAGCAATGTGCGGCGTGCACCGCTGCCTTGGCGGCCTATCGTACTCAAATATCCGTTCTCGGGTCCCATCAAGAGCTGCGGATTTGACTTGAATAGATTGAGTGCCTTGTCAAGATCATCTTCTGGCTTAGCGTCGAACACAACACAGTGGCCGGGGAAGACACGTCCTATATATCCAGACAAGTCTGTCTGGACGGCGGTGATCTGCGCCTGACTCTCGGCAACTATTCTTTTCTGTAAGGAGGCTATACCAGCCAAGAGTCTCGCGAAATCGGACTCTTTGTTTGTCTTTGAGTCGGCTTGATGCGATTTTACCCGATTTTCAATTGCCGTCATCAGGAGCTTGACGATCTCGCCCGCCTGTACGTCTGGTGATGCAAAGGCATCGACCCTATGCGGTTGCGGTCGTCGCGAATTTGCGACTCCTGCGGCACCCCAGGGTACCTTCTCTTTGTCTTCGTCTGTGGCCCACCGTTTCTCTTGCGCATTGTACCCACGACGCACGGGTACACCAGGAGCGGACCAGCGCCACAGCTCCTTAACAAGCATCTCTCCTGCCTCTGTCTTCTCAATCCATTCAGGTCCAGGGCTGTTGTCGTAAACAACTGTATGTAATTCGATTTCTGGCAATGCACTGGGATCGACTTTCCCAGATGGGAAATCATCAATTGAAAGATGCCCTGCATTCGACCCCTCAGACATGATGATTTCATAGGCTTTTAGAACGGCGCTTTTCCCGACATTATTCGGGCCGACCAAGACTACGATGTCATCTAGGTCGATGGTAACTGGAGTGGCCCCGATGCATCGGAAGTTCTTGACGACCAGTTTGACGAGACGAGGACGCGGCCCCATGACGCCGGCTGGGTCAACCTCAGCTACTTTTACATTTTTCGCCATATTATGTGTCCTTCTGGCAGCCAACGGTGTGCGTCAGAAGCGCGTACGTTCCATGGCCTGATATGGCAACTCCTTCATACCGTCGCAGTTATCCCAGCTTCGCAGCATACTTCTTCCGTACGTTCCTGTTGATGTAGCTGTTCAGCCCATCTCCGCTGACGGCGAGTCCCTTCATGGTCTCGATCGCATCGGAGCCCGCGCTTGCGTAGGTGTAGAGGTAGACCGCGCCATCCTTGAACTGAACTGTGATCGAATCACTTCCGATCTCGTATGCGGCAACGCCCGAGTCGCCGCCGATGTCTTTGTATCGTTCCATTGGGTAACGTCCTTTCTTCAGGTCCGTTAGTCACCCTTGCCAAACTACTGTTTATATGGTTTCCAGATAAACCCGTTCACGGGTTCTGCTTCCAGACAATCTCTGTTTCTCCTCTGGTGTCAGCCTTTTACCAATAATGAATATACATATCTTTTTTGAACTGTCAAGCCATTATATTTTGCCTGCTCGGCATGTCGTAAAATCACTACAACCTCGATAATTATAAGGCACGAGCACCCACCACGGCGGGCTCGTGCCCTACATGACCGGGAATTAAGAAGAATGTCGGGTTTCTCATTCATCCGACGAAAGCCGGAATCATTCGAAACTCCGACCTACAAGAGCTATAATTATGCCCATAAGCCAAAAGAGAATTGGCGTCAGGAATGGGTTCCTGACGCCGCAAGTAAGAAAGAATTGCCGTCAGGTCACCATTCCCCCGTTGTCGCCGGGGGAATTAAGGACCTGACGGAATAGAGAAGGATGACAAAAGAATGCCCGATGGGTATAGGAACCCACCGGGCATAAATCACAATGCAATCGAGATTACTAACGCATGTTGTTGATTATATGCGTGGCATACTCGGAGGTAGAGACTTTCGTCGCTCCCTCCATCTGCCGCTCCAAATCATACGTCACGGTCTTGTTCTTGATCGTCAACTCAATCGACTTCTCGATCATCTTCCCCGCTTCCTCCCAGCCCATATATTCGAGCATCATCACCGCCGAGAGAATGAGCGATCCGGGATTGACCATATCCTTATCGGCGTACTTGGGCGCCGTCCCGTGCGTCGCCTCGAACAGCCCCACGAAATCGCCGATATTGGCGCCGGGCGCCATTCCCAACCCGCCCACCTGCGCAGCGCAGGCATCGGAAAGATAATCGCCGTTGAGATTGGGCGTGGCAATAACTTCGTACTCATCGGTGCGGGTGAGAATCTGCTGGAACATCGAGTCGGCGATACGATCCTTGATAATGATTTTTCCGTCCGGGACCTTACCGTTGTACTTTGAGTACAGCTCCTCCTCGGTGACCACCTTGTCGCGGAACTCGGTCGTGGCCAGCTTGTATCCCCAGTCGCGGAATGCGCCCTCGGTGTACTTCATGATATTCCCCTTGTGCACCATAGTGACCGAGGGGCGTTTCTTATCGATCGCATACTGAATGGCTTTCCGCACCAGCCGCTTGGTACCGGTGACCGAAATCGGCTTGATACCGATTCCGGAATCGGCCCGGATCCCCACCTTGAATTTCTTGTTGAGGAAATCGATAACCGACTTTACCTCTTTGGTACCCTTGGCCCATTCGATACCGGCGTAAACATCTTCGGTATTCTCGCGGAAAATCACCACGTCCATTTTCTCGGGATGTTTCACCGGGGCCGGAACACCCTCAAAATACCGCACCGGGCGGACACAGGCGTACAGATTCAGCACCTGGCGCAGGGTGACATTGAGGGAGCGGAACCCGCCGCCGATCGGAGTGGTAAGCGGCCCTTTGAGCGATACCACATAATGCTTGATGGCATCAAAGGTTTCTTGGGGAAGCACCTCGCCGTACAGTTTCTGGGCATTTTCGCCGGCATAGATATCCATCCAGGCAATCTTCTTTTTGCCGCCGTATGCCTTTTCGACCGCGGCGTCGACCACCCGACGGGTCGCTTTCATAATGTCGCGCCCAATACCATCACCCTCGATAACCGGAATAATGGGGTGATCGGGGACGACCAGTTTCTTGTTCTTGATTGTGATCTTCACCCCATCAGTGGGGATTTTAATATGTTTGAATTTTGCCGCCATGCTGTCTCTCCTTAGTAGCCGATTTCTTTCAGAAATCCTTTGTATGTTGTGCCCGACTTGGTAAGCATATCGAGCTCTTTCTTATTCAGTTTCAATTCGATCACTTTCTCCACACCGCCGGCGCCGAGGACAACGGGAACGCCAATATAGAGGTCTTTCATGCCGTACTCTCCGTTCAGATAAGCTGAAACCGGGATCAGTCTCTTTTCATCGAGCAGGATGGCGCGCACCATCTCAACCGTGGCCGCCCCGGGGGCATAATAGGCCGAACCGGACTTGAGCAGCTTCACGATTTCCGCGCCGCCGTCACGGGTGCGGTCGGATATGGCCTGAATCCGCTCGGCCGGGATAAGCTCGCTGATAGGTACGCCGCCGACCGTGGTATAGCGAGGAAGCGGCACCATGGTATCGCCATGGCCGCCCATTACCATTGCCTGCACGTCGGACATGGCAATATTCAACTCCATAGCTACGAAAGTGCGAAAACGGGTGGAATCGAGAATGCCGGCCTGGCCGCAGACGCGGTGGGGCGCGAAACCCGTTCTCTTGAAAGCATGATAAGTCATGATATCCAGCGGATTGGTGACGACGATAACAAATGCCTTGGGAGCATGTTTCTTGATATTGTCAGCGCCCATGCCGACAATATCGGCGTTCATCTTGAGCAGATCCTCACGGGACATCCCCGGCTTACGGGCCAGACCGGCGGTCATGACCACGATATCGGCTCCTTTGATATCCTTGTAGTCGTTACTCCCGGTCAGGTGGCAGTTGTACCCCCGAACCGGCCCGGCCTGGGTCAGGTCGAGTGCTTTTCCCTGAGGGATTCCTTCGATGATATCAACCATTACGATGTCGGCCAGATTGGCCTCGGCCAGATACTGGGCAACCGAAGCGCCGACATTTCCCGCTCCGATAACAGCGATTTTCTTATTCATGGTTCCTCCAAAGAGTTTATTAGTGATAGGTTGTCATTCCTTTGTCAAAACTACATGCCCGGCATCGTGCACCAGGGCGACTCTAGGATTCTTCTTATTTGATGCTATATTATATACAATCTCCTGCGGTTTTGCAGCACTTTTAAAATAGACTTTTTCGGGAACGCCCGGAGGCAGCTCGGAATAAAGAAATACATTAATTCTTCCGCCTATGACCTTAGTGCGATGTAACTTATGAATGCCGAAGAAATCACCGGCGCGGTCGTCCAAAGCAACACCCGGCTGCCATCTGTCCGCTAGTCCATAAAAACTCTCCGAGCCGACTCCTCCGCCGCAGGGAGAAAAGAGGATGATCGTTCCGCCGTCCGCAATCGCCTGCTGGCAGTTTTCCAGCGATTTCTGAAGTTGGTATAGATTGCTGTCAAGCGGCGGGCGGACTTCAGCCAGAATCAAATCATATTCGTGCCTGGCTTTGAGGCCATATATTTTGCGCGCGTAATCGACCGCCCTTTGGAAAGTACTCTCAAGAGTGCCGCAGAAAATTCCTCTGATTTGGCCGCCACTCCCGCCGACCGCCTGAATGCTGAGAATCTTGCCTGCCGGAATCAATCTCATAAGCGATTGCAAATGCTCATCAACAGGGTTACCCTCCAATTTCATCGGGGCGGCATCAAAGCTGACCGCGCGGTTATGGTTGCGAACAATGGTCTCGTAATCGCAGAGACCGGGAAAGATCGATTTTCGTCCGCCACTGAAGCCGGCAAAGTAATGCGGCTCCACCGAGCCTATCACCACCACCCTTTTCGCTTCAAGGAAATATCGATTTACTGAAACTGCCTGATTTCCCGCTTCCCGACCGACCTCCACCAGGTTTTCCCTGTCCCCGGCATCATGCACCAGCGTTCGATCCTTCAATTCGCCATACAGAGCCCCCAATATCTTTTTCAGGTGTGCCTCCGTCGGTCGAGCATGAGCGCCGGTGGAGATTAAGAACCTTGCTTCAGGGGAAAGCTTTCCCCCGGCATGCAGCCATTCCAGAATGGTTGAAGTCGGCGTCGGACGAAAGGCATCATTTAATATGAAAAGGTCGGCCAAATATACATTAAAGCGGTCTATTTCGGCCTGTTTCAACTGAGAGACAAAACTATCGTACTCTATGGCATCCTCCCCCGCCAAGCATTCAAATTCGTCGAAATCTACCGGGTCGGGCAATTCCAGTCTCAGCTTGATGTCACCATAACTGATCGTGACAACCATTCATTCGGCCTATCCAAAGAAAAATGGTATTTCCTTTGCGGCACTTTCCACCGAATCGGAGGCGTGGACCGAATTCTGCTGCACATCCAAAGCGATCTCTTGCCGAAGTGTCCCGCATGCCGCCTTTAACGGGTCAGTCGCACCTATCAATGTCCTCAGGTCCATAATGGCGTTCTCCTTTTCGAGAAGCATTGCCACTACCGGGCCGGAAGACATAAACTCGACCAGCGAGTCAAGAAAAGGTTTCCCCTCATGCACCGCATAAAATCTCCTCACCCGCTCAGGTGGGAGCGTTTCCATACGCATCTCCCTGAGCCGGAATCCGGCGATTTCCAGCCGGGCGATGATATGACCGATCAGGTTGCGTCTGACCGCATCAGGTTTGATGATGAGAAGGGTTCTCTCCAAACATTTCTCCACTGTCTACTTTTGTTTTTTGACTTTCTTGGCGATGGCAAACCCAAGTTCCAGGGCCTTTTGATTTTTCTCCTCGGTACCGCGCGGCGCCCGACGCAGGACCACTTTTTTCAGGGCTTCCCGCGAGACAATATCGGTCAGCTCCGCAATGGCGCCGAGCGCGATAACATTGGCCACCATCACATGTCCGATCTCCTCTCGGGCCAGCCTTACAAAGGGAAAACTGTAATAGTTCTTGGTGGGAACCTGGGTGACCATGACCGAGTCGACCACCAGCATGCCGTCTTCCTTGAGATCGGCAAAGTACTTATCACAGGCTTCCTGAGTCAGGGCCAGCAGGAGATCCAGTTTCATTGTCTTGGGGTAGTAGATTTCCCCCTCGGAAATAACCACATCGGAGCGGCTGGCGCCGCCGCGCGCCTCGGGGCCGTACGATTGGGTCTGTACGACATTCTTGCCGTCACCCGTGCCGACCGCCTCCGCAAGCATCACCCCGGCCAGGATCAATCCCTGTCCGCCCGAACCGGAGAACCGTAGTTCGAAACGATCTTCTTTCTTTTTGGCTGAGCTTTTCGGTGTCATTTGCCCGCCTCCTTCGCCGCCAACCGTTCAACCAGCTTGTCGTACTCCTCGCAGAATTCGGTGGCATTAGTTTCATGAATAAGTCCGGTCACGAATTTCCCCACCATCTTTTCGGGGGGAAGTTTGGCCGCTGCCTGAATCGGCATGGCATGCTCTTTCATCCAGCTGATCATGGCCACAGCATCACCCTCGCGATTGAGCCGGCCGTAATAGGTATGGCAATTGGAAACCGCCTCGATAAGTGCAAAACCCTTCTTGGTAATACCGCCCTCAATCAACTTCTCCAATTGCTGAACATGATAAACGGTGCCGCGCGCTACGTATGATGCCCCCGCGGCGGTGGCCAGATTGACCACATCAAACTGCTTCTCATAGTTGCCGTAAGGGGCGGTCGTGGCAATGGCGCCGCCGGTGGTCGTAGGCGAAAACTGGCCGCCGGTCATGCCATAAATGCGATTATTTACCAATATAGTGGTGATGTCAATATTTCTCCGGCAGGCGTGGATGAAATGATTCCCGCCGATCGCCAGCGCATCGCCGTCACCCGTGATCACGATCACTTTCATAGACGGCTTGGCCATCTTCACGCCGGTGGCAAAGGCCAGGGCGCGCCCGTGAGCCGTGTGCAGGGTATTGAAATCCATATATACCGGCATGCGGCTGGAGCAGCCGATGCCGGAGACGATCGCCACGTTGTCTTTGTCCAAGCCGAGTTTGTCAATCGCCCGGATAAGAGCGCCCATGACAATCCCATTGCCGCATCCGGCACACCAGACATTCGGAAATTTCTTCTTGGCACGCAGGTAGTGGTGGGTTATATCGGAATGTTGTACTTCGGTAGTCATCACTTCACCTCCCCTATTTTGCTGACAATTTGCTGCGGGGTCATAACTTCACCATCATACCTTCCCATGAAAAACACCTCGGTTCCTTTTGGAGCCACGCGGCGCACTTCATGAACCATCTGCCCCATATTGAGTTCGGCTACGATTACTTTCTTGACACCGCTCAGCATCTGCCGCAGTTGAGCATCCGGGAAGGGCCAGATGGTCAGCGGCTGAATAGCGCCGACTTTGATTCTCTTTTCGCGGGCTATCTTGACCGCCTGATAGGAGGCCCGCGCCACCGATCCATATGAAATTACGGCGATTCTGGCATCATCCATCATCTCTGTCCGCATCTTAAAGATCTCATCCGAGAACCGCTCTATTTTGTTTCTTAACTTGTCGAGTTTTTCTTTTATTTCTGAAGGTACCGCGGTGGGGAACCCCTCCTGGTCATGGGTCAACCCGGAGACATTGTAGCGATATCCTTCGCCAAAAGCCGCCATCGGACTGACAAAATCGGCCGTCAAATCAAAATGTTTGTACCAATCGGTGGGAACGTCCGGCTTCTTGCGGTTGACTATTTCCAATTCACCCTTTTCGGGGATGACCATCATCTCCCGCATATGCCCGAGAACTTCATCGGTCAGAACCGTGACCGGGGTGCGAAACCGCTCCGCCAGGTTGAAGGCCCGGACCGTTTCCTCGAAGACTTCCCTGACCGATGAGGGCGCCACGGCGATAGCCGTATAATCGCCATGCGTTCCCCAGCGGGCCTGCATGGTATCGGATTGGCTCACCTTTGTCGGCAGACCGGTCGAGGGACCGCCCCGTTGAACATCAATAATCACGCACGGGGTTTCGGTGATATAAGCGTAACCAATATGTTCCTGCATCAGCGAATATCCCGGACCCGAGGTGGCGGTCATCGCCTTGCAGCCGGCATTGGAGGCGCCGATGACAGCGGCAAGGGAACCGATCTCATCCTCCATCTGAATGAATTTCGCGCCGATCCTGGGTAGTTCGCGCGCCAGCCCTTCGGCGATCTCCGTCGAGGGGGTAATGGGGTAGCCGGCGAAGAATTGGATTCCGGCATAAAGCGCCCCCTGGACGCAGGCCTCATTTCCCTGTAGTAGTCTGGCCTTTTCCATATTTATGTTTTTCATCTTTCCTCCTCCGCTACTTATAATTGGAGGTTATGGCGAAATCCGGACAGTGCAACCAGCAGATCGCGCATTGTGTGCATTTTTCGGGGTGAGCCAGAATCGGTTTTCCGTCACGGTCCGGCTCCAGAACCTTATTGGGGCAAAAAGCAATGCAAATATTGCACCCCTTACACCAATGCAGGAATATATTCAGCGGAGGTAATTTCCCTGCATATTTGTCATTTGCAGAAGGTTCTTTCTCCGAAACATCAAGTTTCGGATTGGTCTCAGTCATAATGATCTCTCCTTCGGAGATAATCTCTGATTTATAGTCAGATTATCTTATTTCCTCTTTTTTGCTCCGACCTTTCGGGCTTTGGGGGCGATTCTTTGTTTTTTGGTCATTATTGCTTTGCCCGGTTTTACTTTCCCGATGCCTTTTGCTTTTTTAACCGTCGCGGCCTTTTTCGCGGCAGGCTTTCTGGCCGCCGCCTGCATCTTCTCTCTGATAAGAGCAGGGATTTCCGTCGGCGAGACAGCCACCGGAATCCCGGCCTTGTTCAAAGCTTCAATCTTCTCTTTGGCCGTTCCCGAACCGCCCGAAATAATTGCTCCGGCATGACCCATTCTTTTTCCAGGCGGGGCCATCCTTCCGGCAATAAAGCCGACCACCGGTTTGGTCATTTTCTTTCTGACAAATTCAGCCGCCATTTCTTCATCGGTGCCGCCGATTTCGCCGATCATCACCACCGCCTTCGTGGCCGGGTCGGCCTCGAACAATTCCAGGGTATCGATGAAATTGGTGCCGATAATCTGGTCGCCGCCGATGCCGATGCAGGTAGTCTGCCCTATTCCGGCGCAGGTCAGCGCCCAGATTGCTTCATAAGTAAGCGTTCCCGAGCGGGAAACGACTCCCACCGGCCCCTTTTTGACAATGCTTCCCGGCATGATTCCGACTTTCGATTCGCCGGGCGAGATTAATCCGGGGCAGTTGGGACCGATCAGCCGTGCCCCGCGGCTTCTTACATAATCATAGACTTTCAGCATATCGTTGGCCGGGACGCCCTCGGTGATGCAGACGATCAGCGATATCCCGGCATCGACCGCCTCATAAACGGCATCAATGGCAAATGACGGCGGCACATATATGACCGAAGTATTGGCTTTGGTTTTGGCCACCGCATCGGCCACACTGTTAAAAACGGGAATACCATTGACCTCGGTACCACCTTTTCCGGGAGTTACCCCGCCGACAACATTGGTACCGTACTTCTTCATCTGCTCGGCGTGAAAAGAACCGTCGCGCCCGGTTATTCCCTGCACTATGACTTTCGTCTTTTTATTAATGAGGATGCTCATTGTATCCTCCCTTCCGCCATCGGCTCAATCTCGGCCAGCGCAATTGCTTTCTTGACCACATTATCAAGGGTGTCGGCCGATTCCAGATTGACTTTCTTAAGAATAACTTTCGCCTTGTCTGCGTTGGTTCCGGTCAGACGAACAACGATCGGTATTTCCGGTTTCAGTTCCTCGTAAGCCATTACAATGCCATTGGCCACATCATCACAGCGCGTGATACCGCCGAAAATATTGATTAGAATGGCCCGGACATTCTGGTCACGAAGGATGATACGCATGGCGGTGAGGACTTTTTGCGGATTCGATGAACCGCCGATATCAAGGAAATTGGCCGGGTCGCCGCCATAATACTTGACCAGGTCCATGGTGGCCATGGCCAGTCCGGCGCCGTTGACAATGCATCCGATATTACCGCTCAGCTTGACAAAAGACAGGTCGCCGTCGCGGGCCTCAACCTCGGAGGGATCCTCGGCATCAAGGTCGCGCATAGCGGCCACATCTTTATGGCGGTACAGGCCGTTGTCATCGATATTTATCTTGGCATCAAGGGCGACCACTTTACCGCTGGGGGTGGTAATAAGCGGATTGATTTCGACCAGCGAGGCATCCACTTTCCAATAGACATCATACAACTTCATAATGACATCGGCCGCCTGGCGCACCAGGGCCGGGTCATTATAAAGCTTGCCGGCCAATTCCCGGGCCTGATAAGCCTTGAGTCCGGTAGTCGGGTCAACCGCCATTTTGATGATTTTCTCCGGGGTCTTGGCGGCGACTTCTTCGATATCGATACCGCCGGCGGCGGAAACCATTATCACCGGTTTTTTCTGCGCCCGGTCGATGATGATCCCGACATAAGATTCGCTGGCAATATCGGCCGCTTCGGTCACCAGGACCTTCTTGACCGTCAAACCTTTGATATCCATACCCAGAATCTTCTGGGCCCAGACACGGGCGGCTTCAACATTTGCGGCGTACTGGATGCCGCCGGCTTTGCCGCGTCCGCCGACATGCACCTGCGCTTTGATCATCACCGGCCGGCCGTACGATTCGGCTATCGAGGCTACCTCAGCCACCGATGAGGCCACCTGGCCCAGCGGCACCGGAATTTGGGCCGCGGCGAATATCTCCTTGGCCTGATACTCATGTATTTTCATGCAAACATCTCCATTTATTGAGTTGCACTATTTCTATATCGAAGGTTGGCGAGATATGACCGAGCCATCTCAATCAGATTCTCACGATTATTATCATTGGGATCATCGAGTACTTTTTCCAGAAGAAAATTGAGCACCTTCCCCACCAGCGGCGATTGCGGTATCTGGAAAATCTCCATTATATCTCTGCCGTTTACCGCCAAATCCTGCAAGCCGAATGGCGGTCTGCGCTCCAACTCAGCTTTAATTTCCTGCTCGAGCTGATCGACATCATCCGTCGTACCCCCTTTCCCCTGTCCGGCCACATCGGCCCGTCGCAATTCCAACAGATCAAAAATCAGGTCCTGCCCCACTTTGCGAATCAACCGCCGCAGCCCCTTATCGCCGATAGAGGTATTGAACATATGCCGATCCACCAGCACCGATACGGCTCTGGTTTGATCGGTCGAATACCTCAGCCGTTTCATAATTTTGGCGGTCAGTCTGGCCCCCGTCGTCTCATGACCGTAAAAAGTAGCCCCTCTTTCAACCAATCGCTTGGCCTGCGGCTTGGTGATATCATGGAAAAGAGCCGCCAGGCGAATGACCAGCACTCGCGGCGCGGCATCTATGGTGTGGATGATATGTTCAAAAACATCGTAAGCATGAAAAGGTCCCGGTTGATCGACGTCAACCGTAGCCTCAAGCTCCGGAAGGACATATTTCAGCAATCCCGATTTCTGCATCAGGCGGAAACCGTGCGAAGGCTCATCGGCCTGCACCAAAAGCTTGTTCAATTCCTCGGAAATACGTTCCGCCGAAACCGATACTATCAGATGAGCACGTTCCTGCATGGCCGCGAAAGTTGCCGGCTCGATTTCAAACCGGAAACGCGCCGCAAATTGCACCGCCCGGAGCATCCGCAGCGGATCCTCCTTGAAAGAGACCGGCGAAACCATCCGAATTAAGCGGTTCCTCAGGTCGATCATTCCGCCCAGCGGGTCAACCAGATCGCCGGTATCCAGCGAAATAGCCATGGCATTGATCGTAAAATCGCGTCTTATCAAGTCGTCTTCAACTCTTATATTAGGGTCGAAAGAGACCTCAAAATCCTTATGGCCGACCCCGGTGGAGTATTCCCTTCGAGGAAGGGCGACATCAAAAGTGTACATCTTCTCGCCGCGGAACTGAGTGAATTTGATGACACCGAAGGATTTCCCCACTAAATCTACTCTCCCAAAGTCTTTGAGGATTGAAGAAAGCTCCTGATATGATATGCCGCAGACCAGATAATCGCGGTCCTTTCCGGAAGGCAAATTCAGGAATCGATCTCGAACCGCTCCTCCGACTTCGTAGATATGGCCATTCTTAAGAAGGGCCTCGACAACCGTATCTGACAGCTTGCACATGATCAATCGGGCAATATCCTTGTTCCGGCGCTTCCTTGAAGAGAGCGTCCGGCATAATTGATGGAAGTAATTACGACTTCTTTCCCCCCACCTCGGATAAACTGGATAGCGGCCTTAATCTTGGGACCCATCGAACCGGGGGGGAAATGTCCCTGATCAAGATATTTCTGGGCCTCCGAGACAGAAATGCAATCGAGCCACTTTTCATCCTTCTTGCCGAAATTAATGGCTGCTTTTTCCACCGAGGTTAAAATAATCAATATTTCAGACTTTATATCCAGCCCCAGTACCGCCGAGGCAAGATCTTTATCGATAACGGCATCAAGTCCTTCCAGATTTCCCTTGTCGTCAATATAGACAGGAATCCCGCCGCCGCCGGCCGCAATCACGATCGTCCCGCTTTCAACCAGTTTCTTGATTGTATCCGATTCGACCACTGAGAGGGGTTGCGGCGAGGGCACTACCCGGCGCCAGCCTCGATTGGCATCCTTTTTCACCACCCATTCCCGTTCCCGGGCGAAGCGCCCGGCTTCTTCCTCGGTATAAAACTGCCCGACGAATTTGGAGGGATCGGCGATCTGCGCGTCGTTGCGATCGACAAGAATCTGGGTGATAATAGTCACCACCGGACGCTTGAGCCCTTCTTTCCTGAGGCGATTCTGCAGGGACTGCTCAATCATATATCCCATGCCGCCCTCGGTGTCGGCCACGCAGACGCCCAATGGAAGAATCGGCGCTTGACCGCGGGCTAATTCCACCCGCAGGATGGCATTGCCAACCTGCGGGCCGTTACCATGTGTAATTACCAGCTTATATCCGGCGCGAGCCAGCTCCACAATACCATCCAGCGACTTTCTGGTATTGGCAAACTGATTGGCAATGGTATCCTCAACCTCGGGTTGAGTAATGGCATTGCCCCCCAGCGCGATCACCGCCGTTTTGCCGTTCAGCTTGGTCATCTCATTCACTTCTTTGCTTTGGCTTTGCTCTTGACCGGCTTAAATGCATCATGCAATATGTCCGCCAGATCCGGCTTGCCGATTTCCTGCAGATCATAGAAAACCCGCACCGAGGGTTTCTTTATCTTGATTACCCGGCGAAGGTCAATCGGGGTGGCCACAATGACACTATCGCACTTGGTCTGTTCAATGGTTTTCTCGAGATCGGCCAACTGCTTCCCAAAATACCCCATGGCCGGGAGCAACGGCCCGATTTCGGGATATTTCTCAAAGGTGGCCTTAATCGTGCCGACCGTATAAGGGCGCGGGTCGACCGTTTCGGCAGCGCCATACTTGATCGCCGCCATCATGTCGGCGCCGTATTTCATCTCGCCGTGAGTGGTCGTCGGGCCGTCTTCAATAACCAGCACTTTCTTTCCCCGAATCAACGACGCATCCTCGACCGAGATGGGCGAAGCGGCATCAACCACAATCGCATCCGGGTTGTAATACTGGATATTATCGCGCACTTCATTGATCCCCTCCGGCGGCGCCGTGTCAATCTTATTGATCACGATGACATCCGACAGCAGCAGATTGTTCTGCCCGGGATAATAGCTGATTTCATGTCCCGGTCGGTGTGGGTCAACGACCGTGATAAACAGGTCGGGCTGATAGAACGGCATGTCATTGTTGCCACCGTCCCAGAGAATGACATCGGCTTCCTTTTCGGCCCGACGAACAATCATCTCGTAATCGACACCCGCATAGACAATAATGCCGCGGTCGATATGCGGTTCATACTCCTCACGCTCCTCGATAGTGCATTTGTGCTTCTCGAGGTCGGCGTAAGAGGCAAAGCGCTGACAAGCCTGCTTGGCCAGATCGCCGTACGGCATGGGGTGCCGAATGGCCACAACTTTCAGGCCCATCTCAAGCAATATGGCCGCCACCCGGCGGGTGGTCTGCGATTTGCCGCAGCCGGTGCGGACAGCACAAACCGCCACCACCGGCTTGCTTGATTTAATCATGGTCGGCGCGCCCCCTTCGAGGGCAAAACGGGCGCCGGTCGCCATCACATAGGCGGCCTTGTCCATAACATATTCATAAGTGACATCCGAGTAGGAGAAGATCACCTCGTCGACATCATGCTCGACAATGAGATCCAGAAGCTCTTCCTCGGGATAAATGGGAATCCCCTTGGGATAGAGCGGACCGGCCAGCGCCCGGGGATAACGGCGCCCTTCTATTTCCGGAATCTGGGTGGCGGTGAATGCGACCACTTCAACATCCTTGTTATTGCGGTAAAGCACGTTGAAATTGTGGAAATCCCTTCCCGCCGCGCCCATGATTATGATTTTCTTTCTTTTCATTTCCGTATCTCCTCAATCTGGTTATATATTCATACTACAATCAAACCGTCCGGATTGGTGATTCATATGCTGGACAATAACCAGATATATATGATCAGGTAGAGAAACAAAAGCCACCCGCTTCTCCCCTTTATGAATTTGCACCGTGCCATAAATAAACCCGATTACTCCATGATAGGGCGGCATCCGCCCCATATTTTATTCGTCAATCTGGGCCTTCTGTATCTTGCCGGAGAAATCGACATAGATCGATTTCCACTCAGAGAAAACATCCAGGGCGGCGGTGCCGGCCTCGCGATGACCGTTACCCGTCTCTTTGGTGCCGCCGAACGGAAGATGTACTTCGGCGCCGATCGTCGGCGCATTGACATAGAAAATGCCGGTAAACAGGTCGCGCATGGCGATAAAGGCCCGGTTTACGTCCTGAGTATATATCGAAGATGACAGACCGTAGATGGTATTATTGCCCATTTCAATCGCTTCTTCCAGAGATGAGCATTCGGTGATGGAAGTCACGGAGCCGAAAATCTCTTCCCGGAATATGGTCATGTTGGGTGTGACATCGCCGAATATGGTCGGCATCGTGAAATACCCCTTGTCATATCCGGGGCCGGTCAGGCGACCGCCGCCGCAGAGAAGCTTGGCGCCGTCTTTATTCTTTCCGATATCCATATACTTCAATACCGACTGCATCTGGCTCTCATTGACCGCCGGCCCCATGTCAATCGCTTCATCCAGTCCGTTGCCTACTTTGAGAGCTTTGGTTCGCGCCACCAGTTTCTCCGTAAATTCTTTGATCACCTTTTTCTGTACTATCAGACGCGACGAGGCGGTGCAGCGTTGCCCGGTCGTGCCGAACGCACCCCAGAGAGCGCCCTCGACCGCCAGGTCAACATTGGCGTCATCCATAACAAGGATGCAATTTTTGCCGCCCATCTCCAGATGGCAGTGACGGAAATCGGGAGCGCAGGCTTCGGAAACCCTGCGCCCGACATCGGTCGAACCGGTAAAACTGATCACCCCAATATCCTTATGGCGCATCAGCGGCTCACCAACATCACGTCCGGAGCCGGTAACCAGATTAATTACTCCCGCCGGGAGTCCTTCCTCTTCCATAATTTTGACAAAGTTGTACACAGAAAGCGGCGTGTCGGTGGCCGGTTTGATTACCACGGTATTACCGCAGACCAGCGCCGGCATGATCTTCCACGAGGGAATAGCCATGGGGAAATTCCAGGGGGTAATCATGCCACAGACTCCCAGCGGCTGCCGGATCGACATCATGAATTTATTGGACAGTTCCGAAGGAGTTGTCTGGCCGAACATCCGCCGGCCCTCGCCGGCCAGATAGAAACTCATATCAATTGCTTCCTGTACGTCGCCGCGAGCTTCTTTGAGGACTTTTCCCATTTCGCGTGTCATATCGCGGGCCAGCCTTTCCTTTTCCTTGGCCAGTCTGATGGCAATGCGATAAATTATTTCGCCTCTTTTCGGCGCCGGAACGAGACGCCATTTCTTATAGGCCTCGCGGGCTGCTTTTACAGCCTCATTGACATCATCAGGCGTCGATTTCTGGAAGAGACCGACCAGATCATCCATGTTGGCCGGATTCCGGTTTTCGAAAGTCTGCTCCGATCTTGATTCCAGCCACTCACCGCCGATATAATTCTTATATACTGGTACGTTTGCCATAAAGATCTCCAAGTCTATTACTGCTTATATGATTTAATTTCCTGTCAACCGCAAACTGCCAAATTTCTTACAGTCTCTTATCTAACAAAGACTTTTAATATATGCCTTTTTTGCCCATTGTCAAATTCTTTTGGTACAAAATATCATTTGGCCGCAATCACAATTACGACCATTAATCCGGAGATCAAATGGCTTTTAAATCTGTCAAATGGGAGAGAATTAAATGAAAACGACCGGCCGAAGTCCCCTTCAGCCGGTCGCATAGCTTGTATCGAGAGTAATCAGACTTCCATTATCTCTTTTTCTTTATTGCCCATTAAGTCGTCAATCATGCTGATATAATGGTCGGTCAATTTCTGTATCTTTTCGGCTCCTTTTTTATGGTCATCCTCGTTGATAGCCTTATCCTTTTTCCCCTCGACCTGAGGATTGAGGCCGAGGTCGGCCTTCTGAATGGACTTGGAAATCTCACCGACAGTGGTCTTGTCCCATGCCTGGACTATAAGAAGACGAATTTCGGGCGCCGATATTGAGGCCAACTGATTAAGCGGCCTGATAGTCCCATGATAATCGACCCGAACGTTATCCAGAAGTGATGCCGAGGCTTTGCCGGTACGCAGCCCTGCGAATTCCTTCTGGATGGACTGATAGCTCTTCTTCATCTTTTCTTCGCTATCGTTATAAATCTTATCAGTCATTGGATAACTCCTTTGACCAGGGTTAAGAGATTCCTAATTGGTACTACGAAATGACTGTTCCGATCGGCTCGCCCATAACCACCTTTTTCAGGTTCCCCGCCTTGTTGATATTGAAAACGATGACCGGAATGCCATTATTCTTGCAGAGCGTGACGGAAGTCAAATCCATTACTTCCAGTTCCTTCTGCACCACCTCCATATAGCTCAGCCGGGGATAAAACAGGGCATCGGGCGTTTTTTCCGGATCGGCCGAATAAACGCCATCAACCCGGGTGGCCTTGAGCAAGACCTCGGCATCGACCTCCGTTGCCCGCAAGGCCGCCGCCGTGTCGGTGGTGAAATAGGGATTGCCGGTGCCGGCCGCCAAAATGACCAATCGCCCCTTTTCCATATGCCGGATGGCGCGGCGCCGGATATATGGCTCGGCAAATGATTCAATATTGACCGCCGCCATTACCCGTGTGAATATTCCCAACTGCTCCAGCTTGTCCTGAAGCGCCAGTGAATTGATAACCGTGGAAAGCATCCCCATATTATCGGCCGTGACCCGATCCATGCCGGTGCGCGAGGCAGCAACACCGCGAAAGATATTGCCGCCGCCGACAACAATACCCATCTCAAGCCCCAGGTCCTTAATCTCTTTAATTTCGGCGCAGATATATTCAATGGTATCGAGATCAATACCAAATGATTGCGAACCGACTAATGCCTCGCCGGAAAGCTTTAAGAGTATCCGGTGATATCGCGGACGTCGGTCGGACTCCATAATTATTCACCCAGCCGGAAGCGGGCAAACCGCTTAATGGTAATATTCTCTCCGATTTTGGCAATCAGATCATTCAAAAGGTCGGTAATCGTCTTCTCATTATCTTTGACAAAAGGCTGTTCCATGAGACAGGTCTCGGCGAAAAACTTATCCAGCTTACCGCTCACGATCTTATCCAGAATCTTCTCCGGTTTTCCTTCATTGAGAGCCTGCTGACGATAAATTTCGGATTCCGCTTCGACCACTTTGGGGTCAACATCTTCACGCTTTATGGCCAGGGGATTCGTCGCCGCGATCTGCATCGAGACATCTTTCGCGAAAACTCTGAAATCGTCGGTCCGGGCGACAAAATCGGTCTCGCAATTGACCTCCAGAAGAACCCCCAGTTTATCGCCGGGATGTATATAAGAAACCACCAATCCCTCATTGGCCGTCCGCCCGGCCCGGCTGGCCGCCTTGGCAATCCCCTTTTCCCTTAAATAGTTACTGGCTTTATCAAAGTCGCCGCCGGTTTCCATCAGGGCTTTCTTGCAGTCCATCATGCCGGCGCCGGTCTTCTCGCGAAGCTCTTTTACTTTCTGTGCTGATATTTCCATGAATCGCTTTCCTCTTTAGATATCCTCTTCACCGGCTGAAACATAACTGCTCCGCTTATCGGCTGTCTTGGCCTCCACCGCCGCCGCAATCTCCTGATCCGAAATGGTATGCTGCGCGTCGATGATCGCGTCGACAATAGTCCGCGTTATTATGCGGATGGACTTGATGGCGTCGTCATTGGCCGCGATAGGAAAATCAATCGGGTCGGGGTCGGCATTGGTATCAATAATCCCGATTACGGGGATTTCCAGGCGTGAAGCCTCGGCCACGGCAATTTTCTCTTTCTTCGCGTCGACAACAATGACCAATCCGGGGAGATAATTCATATTCTTAATACCGCCCAGGGCTTTTTCGAGTTTTTCCATCTCATGCTCAAAATGGGAAATCTCTTTCTTGGTGTATTTCTGCAGCTCCCCTTCTTCCTTCGTCCGCTCCATGTTTTTGAGTTTCTTGATGGAAGCTTTGATCGTGGAGAAATTAGTCAGCATGCCGCCCAGCCAGCGCTCGGTGACATAAAACTGTCCGGCGCGAATGGCCTCTTCCCTGACAACATCCTTGGCCTGTTTCTTGGTGCCGACAAAAAGTATCGATTGCCCGCGGGAGACAACTTCCCTGACTTTCTGGCAAGCCATCTTGATGGCATCAAGTGTCTTGTTCAAATCGATGATATAAATGCCGTTCCGTTCGGTGAAAATGAACGGCTTCATCTTGGGGTTCCATCGTCTGGTCTGATGACCGAAGTGAACACCCGCTTCAAGCAATTCTTTGATTTGTGGAGTGACCATCAGTAGACCTTTCTAATTGGTTATGCTTCCATCCTGCCACCCAATCCGGACCTGATTAGGACCCCCGGACCTCCAGCAGAATGTGCTCATTTCCGGCCGCAACCGGATATTTATAATTACCGTTTTGAGTACTGGAACCGTTTTCTTGCTTTGGGCCGACCGAATTTCTTCCGTTCCACCGCTCGCGGATCCCGGGTCAGATATCCTTTTCTTCTCAGGACCGGACGCAAGTCGGGGTCCAGCTTGGCAAGGGCACGGGATAAGGCCAAACGGATAGCTCCGGCCTGGCCGGCTAATCCGCCGCCGTTGACCTGGCAAACAATATCCAGCTTGCCAACCGTGTCGGTTTCCTTCATCGGCTGATTGATAATATCAACCAGAACGCCCCGCCCCAAATATTCCTTGGGAGTCTTGTCGTTAATAACAAAGTGGCCACCCCCAACCCTCACTATAGCACGGGCGACCGATTCTTTTCTTCTTCCGGTTGCCGAAAAAATTGTTTCGCTCATTTGCTTTCTCTATCAGGATTCAGATAATTTCCACACTTCCGGTTTCTGCGCCTGATGCGGATGCTTTTCATCGGCATAGACATGCAGCTTCTTAATCATTTTCCGGCCCAAGCGGTTTTTCGGCAGCATCCCCGTAACAGCATGGGTGAAAATATCACGGGCGTTCGATTTGAGAAGTTTATCATAGGGAGTAACCTTCAACCCGCCCGGATATCCGGAATAATGGTAGTACAATTTATTCTTTGTTTTGTTGCCGGTCACCGACACCTGGGCCGCGTTGATGACCACCAAATAATCACCGGTATCAAGGTGCGGCGTAAATATCGGCTTATTCTTGCCCCGCAAAATATTGGCCGCCTCGACCGCTGCTCGACCCAGCGTAGCACCCTTGAGATCGATCAGGTACCATTTCTTGTCTGATTCTTCAATCTTTGGTATAAACGTCTTCATCTTTCCCCCGGAATATTCCGGTTTTAGCTATCTCCAATTCTTTAAAAGCCTTTGAATATACACAATAATCAAACCCTGTCAAGGTTTTTATGCAATTTTCCAATTCACGGGATATTTTCCGGCTGCGTTCAAAATTATCCTCACAATCCTTCCTATCATCTCATCTCCAGGTCTTATAGAACACTGGAGCCAGCCATAGGTTTCCGCATAATCTATCTAAATATCAACGGGTTAGCCGCTTGAGTTTGCAGCGCGGGTCGAATTTTCCCCGCACCGAACAGGCCCCGCAGGAGGCCATCCGAAGTCGCTTCTGCCGCGGATACTCTTTTCCGCATCTCGGACAAACATAAATATAAACAGGCGGTTTTCGAAGCTGTGGATGACTTTTGGCCTTTAACGAAGCCCCTATCCGCTTCGCCTCGAGCCGAAACTCCCGGTTGTGATCGGGATGAAGAATATGAATCATTTCATGCTTCAAAGTATCGTCTATTTCACTCGGAAACAGGCGGTGATATCTTATCCCAATTTTAATCTCCCTTTTTACCGGCGTATAGGATCCGGCAATCAGCATTCGCTTGGAATACGATATTTTTGCTTCCGGAAGCGTCCCTTGAAAATAACGGCGATTGATTACCCCGAATAACCTGAAAAGCTCCGGCAGGGAGGGCAGCTGCGCGGAAATCGGATTGGATTCATCTCCACCGGAAACCGGAATCGCCGGGACAGTCATAACCTGGATGGTCGCAAAGAGGTCGTAGTTGGGATCTTCCCCGGCCAAATATTTCTGCTTCATCCTGATTCTCGCATCCATTTAAAAAGCCGTCAACATTAACGCCGACGGCTTCAAGTTTTTTGGAGCCGAGGGGAGTCGAACCCCTGACCTCTTGACTGCCAGTCAAGCGTTCTCCCAACTGAACTACGGCCCCAGTTGGCAAGGGGCTAATATATCCAACCATTCGCTTATGTCAAGGGATTTATTGACGACAGTATTATCCGCCGTCAGTCACCGGGCCGGCTCATCCTTAAGCAGCGAATCCAGATCGATAATTCGCCCCGAGGGTGTCTCCCGATAATGAAGGGTATCGGCCTCTATCAGTTTCTCGGTCACTTTTCTGATCCGCTCGGCCGCAGACCCTATTTGTTCAATCTTCTCGACCACATCGCCCGGTAATTTCTGCCGTTCTTTCCGGAGAATTTCCACCAGACCGGTTATGGCCATAAGGGGATTATTGATTTCATGACTAAGTGTGGCGGCGGTCTGTGCGACTATTATCGAGGCGATCTGATCGCCACGGGGCCTCTGCGGCTGACGCATCCGTAGTACTAATTTCTGTTTTCCCCGGTGATTCTCTTCTCCCGCGTTGTTCTCATCATAAGGGATTTCGGCAATCTGTTGAGTCTCTTCCATGACGATAACCCATTATTGATTGATAAAGGAGAAAAGGGCATGCCCCAGAAAGGCCACCGGACGACGCAGCATTCGATCCAGCTCGGCCACGTCACCGCTGCAGAACAGACGAATGATTCCCCAGCACCGGTCGCCATGAATGAGCGGATAGCAGATCTCCGCCGTCTGCGGCATCATCTCGGTCAGAGCCGCCGCCGGGTCCTTGATACTGCCCATGAATTTCTGTCGATGATGTACAACTTTGAGATGGTTTTCATCGATGACATTCATATCTACCGGTGGCTCGGTTTTTCCGCTCGGGGATGATGCGGCCAGAAGGTGCAATGTCTCTCCGTCGAATCGATATATCCCGATTCTGAGGAGTTCCGGAATTATGGTGAAGATCTCGGTCAGCTGTCCCCAGTCCACATCACTCCTTGTTTCTGCAATCAGTTCGCACAGGAAAACCAGGAGCTGGTCGGTCCCGACACTCTCCCCCGGCGATTGGATTGCGACCGATGGTGGAACGAGAATGATCTGGTAATTGGAGGGATTACCGCCGATGAAGTTAAGGGATATTATCGCTTTCAAAAAATGCTCCCGCCCGGAGACATCAACAATAACCAGGTCGAAGGCCTCAAAGACCGTCTCAAAGTGGCGACTCCGCTTGAGAAAGGCCATCAGGGCGGTGTAGGATTCTTCGGTCAGGAACTCCTTGATATGGCGGCCAAACAGATTCTCACCGGGCAACTGCAGGAGCCTTTCGGCCAGTTCATCTATGAATACAAGTCGCCCCTTAAAATCTATTTTAAAAACGGCGCATCGTTGAAGTTCGCAATCCGCTTTCCGGCGCTCGGTAATTGAATATGTCATTAGCGACTATTTTTTAAAAAGCTTGACCTTTTCGGTCGATTTTGCTGTTTTCACAATCATGTAATATACACCTGGCGTCACTTTCTCACCCCGGTCGTTGACTCCATGCCAAGTCACTGTCCCTCTTTCACTATTATAATTATCGGACAATTTTCCCCAAACTTTCTCTCCGTCGGCGCTATGAATTGAAATTTCCACCGGCCGGCCGGCCGCCGGGCCGAGAAAAATGGTCAGCGAATCACTGAAAGGATTGGGACCGAAAGTCACCCCCCGGCCGGCCAGAACGGTCAGACTGACCGCCAGCCGGTACTCGCCGGCGCCAAGGGTGGCTATAAAAACGATGCTCCGGGTGCCACTATCTTCTTTTTCGGCCTTATATTTCAGGTCGCCGGTGCGGTCTTGATTGTCAACGAGTATTGCGGTCGGTGGAAGATTTTCGGCGCTTAATTCCGGAATATACCCCTCCATCCCCGAAACCATTATCCTGAGATTCAGGGAATCACCCACCGCCAGAATAATCGGTGGAATCGAGTCTATTCTGAAAAGATCGGCCGCTTTATAGGTATCAAACAGGCCGTAGCCATAGAGGTCATCGGGATTATTATAACGGTCGGCCGACTGTTTCATGGCATTTCCGACCTGAACCGGCCCCCAATCGGGATGAGCCTCCCAGATAAGGGCGGCGGCGCCTGCCGCCAGGGGTGCCGCCAGTGAGGTTCCGCTTGCCAGGGTGTATCCTCCCAGATGATCGGCGGAGTAAACCAGAAAACCCATCGCCACCAGGTCCGGCTTGATCCGCCCATCGTAGGTCGGGCCGGCGGAGGAGAAAGCCAGGATATGCCCGAGTCCATCCACGGCGCCGATCGCCATCACCGAATCGCCATCGCAGGGAGGAATGATATAATAGAAACATAAATCGGGATTGCCGCAACTGCGCGTATTTCCCGCGCAGTTAAATACTGCAATTCCCCGCGAGACCGCTCTTTCAGCGGCAATAGTAATAGCCGCCGTATGGCCATTCAGGTCGGCATAAGTATACCAGTCATAATATCCCAGTGAAGAGGAAATAATATCCGCCCCCAGCGAATCGGCCCATTCGGCCGCCGCCACCCAGTTGTCCTCTTCCGAGGGCACCTCATCACAGGGATCTTCGGTCTTGGCTACCGCGAAATCGGCGCCGTAGGCCGACCCGATCAAATGCCCCGGGTCAAATCCGGCAACGGCCGAGAGAGTAAGCGTCCCATGGCGAGGATTGGGGTTATTAGGGTCGCTGCAGACGGTTTCGCCTACCGAAGTATCGTTATTGATAAAATCATGTTTGGCCACCAGATGCAGGCTGTCGAAAGCAGGGTGATCGAGACGAAACCCGGTATCGAAAAGGGCAATAAGAACCCCTTTCCCGGTAAATCCGAACCGATGTACCAGCGGCACATTTATCAGTTTAAGCTGGGTCAGCGACGGCCCATAGAGCGAATCGGGCAAGGGGATGCCATCAAGTTTCGGCGTCTCGACCGGCGGAAGTGGCTCTTTGACCGCGCCGGCCACCGGCCTGATCTTCATTACAAAAAGAAAGGCGCTGATTCTCTGGAGTGTTTCATAATCGGCATATCCGGAAACGGCATTCAGCCATCGCGATTCATTTTTGACCTCCATGCCGGCTTCTTGCAGCGCGCGAACATATTCGGCGCTGACTGGGATATCATAGAAATCGAGCGTGGGGCTTGCGTTACGTTTCTGCCGTCGCTCCATTGCCCGGGGAGAAAAGCGGCTTTCCAGATTATCTATCGCTTTCTTATAAGCTGCTTCATCAAAAATCTTCTTATCCGCGAAGAATACCCAGACTCTAAATTTACGCTCGGCTGGTGCCGCATTGAGTGTGTCGGCGAATCTGTTGGCGATTTTCGGCACAGCAGGCTTTGTTATTAGAGGCGGTGTGGCAGCTTGCGTTATTCCGGCTAATCCAGAGAGAAATATTAGTGACATTAAAAATTTCTTCATTTCGATTCCTTTCGTTTTATATGAGCTAAACGGCTCAAGTGCTCAAGTTAAGGCATAAAAACGGCCTGGGTCAAGGCGGAAATCGGTCTAATCTGTCGGTCTCCCCTTTTCTGAAAACTACAGTTGACAAAGCGGGGTTAAAATGTGTAGTATTTGTGGTATTGATCGGGTTTCAAGACCGAGAGAATGCCCCCGTGGTGTAATGGATAACGCATCGGCCTCCGAAGCCGTTAATACAGGTTCGATTCCTGTCGGGGGTATTGAATAAAGCAGCAGGGCGATTCGGAAATGAAGTAGTGAATGCCGGGCAGGTGGAAATACCTGTATCGCAAGCCCAGGAATAGAGGACTGATGAATGCGAATAGAATCCAGAGGCTCTAAAATATGTATTTGTCAATAGCAGATACCAAAACCTGGACAGACATATTAACCAATATTGCTGAAATTGCTGCACTCGTAATAGGCGGCATTTGGACCTACCGACGGTTCATAAAGAAAAGAGCGCCTTACCCCAAAGCTGTGATAAATCATGATATTTCCCGCGTGAAATTGTCTGAAGACAAAATTCTCATTCATATTAAAACTACATTCAATAATATAGGTGAAATTCTTATTCAACTTCGTCACCGCGAAACATGGCTCCAGCAGATTACTCCTTTGTCAGAAGAAATAACTGCTGGCTTAGAAACTAATAATGATTCAGTCCACAAAAACATGTCCGAGATAGAATGGCCACTGTTGGACAGTCATGAAATAGAGTGGGCGGAAGAAGAAGCGGAATTGGAGCCCGGGGAACTGGAGTACTTTCATGACGATTTCATAATAAACGCCGGTGTAGAAGTTGTGATGGCTTATTCGCACATAAAGAACGTGGAAAAGAAGAATCGAGAAATCGGCTGGCAATGCACTACGATTTTCGATATTCAAAAAGGACTTGCGATTAAAGGAGGTGAAAACGCAAATGAAAGAGAAACAATTACCACCAAAAGATAAACCCAAACCCAAACGTAAGCCAAAGTAATAGTTAGGATCGGCCTCAAGATCAGCACACGACCAAGTGCAGTATAGGGTTGGGTTGTGTGCCGCAGTGCGGTAGGTCCGGCTCCGAAGCACCATGCCAGCGGCGATGAGAAATCCGAAGCGAGTCAACCGCCTCCTCATTGCGTAGCCTGCCAGGCGTGATTTGCATCTTGGCAGATAGATAGGCGTGCTGAAAAGTGATGCCGTCCGAAGACCCTAAAATTCCCACCCGTTGGGTGGGGTACCAGTACCAGTTTTGCCTATCAACTATGGGAGGAAAATTGAAGCAATTTCAATATGTGACGGTCTTGCTTTTACTGACACTGGGGGCTATAGTTGCCAGCTCAATCCCTACCATAGCATGGCTTCCATGCTATGACTCCTTCGTTTTCATGGGCAGGACAGAAGGAGACACATGTACGCTTGCATTTATGGCAGTTACTGAGGGGGAATGTGAAAATTGGCATATTTACTACCTCACTCTCAGTTCTCAGGGAGTAATTGCCGAACACAAAACGGCGGTTCCGGACGGTCCCACTGTGCCCATTTGGGATAAGGCCCTTACGGTGGGCGACACTTTGGCATTCATGCATTATCTATCGCAAGTCAATGGCGTATTCATTGTGAATTTCACAACCGACACAGTGCGATCACCAGTATATGACACAGCCTTCTCACGGCTTTGGGCTGAGGCTGACGCTGTGGGTAACCAAAGCGCTCAACACCGTCTCCTTGCTGAAAATTTCGATGATCCCTATTTTAACCTGAAAGCCAAATTGATTTGGCGTTACCCCGGCGGTCTCTATAAGAATTATTATATTGAAGAGGTTATCAGAACTGGTCACTATGCGTTTATCCGTACCCGGGGAACATATCCCAAGGATGAAGAAACTCATAACGGAGTGTTGATATATTGGCTCGAGTGAATCAGCTTACAAATTTCATCTTATATGCGCCGTCAGGAGTCCCTCCTGACGACCAGAAAGAATTCGGCCACCCGCCTTTCATTTTCCTTACTATGTGCGCGGCAGATCTCCACATCTGCCCGCAAGCTCAATCCCTCCTCTTCTCCGCGCTGTCAGACTCAAAGCATATGCAATGGGTGGGATACCAGTTAATGGATTAGGCTCAAACCCGGAGAGCGATATGAAGAAAATTGATACCATTTCCAAATTTCTTATATTTTTGGATTTTCTATCTATACTAGCCCTAATCTTTTTCGTATGGATCATCTTGGGGAACTGGACCGCTGAACCCAACGGTATCATTGGACTGTCGCAGAGTGGGAGAGCACCGTTGGGAAAGGGATACGCAATATTATTTTTCATAATATCTCTGAATGGAAATATACTTCTTATCCTGCTGTCATCGTTCTCCGATCGGAATTGGAAGGGAAGAACAATATATGAGCGACTAATGGGCAGGAAGGACAATCGGGATATCATCACCAGACAATTTCATCGGCTATTCTTGACAGTGGGTAAGACCGGCATAACTTGGGCATTTGCAGTAACTTCATGGCAATTAATGCTACTTTCGAGAAGCGCTGGCAACCCATTTCTAGGAACATTGCTAGTGGCGATAATCATTGCCACTGTTTTATTGTGGATCGCAGCAGTAGTGCATTACATCGTTCGAAAGGCACACCCATAGAACCTCCTTAATTCTTTGCGGGGCAGATATCCACTTCTGTCCGCAAGCCCCTTTCTTCGCATTTCGCGCGGTCAAAAGTCTCTCTTGACGACCAGAAGGAATCCGGCCATGCCTCCTTTCATTTCTCTTGCACTCACCGGCACAAAATATATATTACTGACTGAAACCACTAATCCGGGAGGCAGGTATGAAGAGAAGATCAATTCTATTCCTCGGCATTCTTATTTTCGCCGCCAATTTTACTCAGGCAGAACAATTAAGTCCATATCTGATTATTTACGCTTTCTCCACCGAGGGGCAGTTGCTGGCCAAAGAGATGACGGTTGATTCCACCGCTAAAATCCTCGGCAGGACGATCCATATCGGCAAACTATCCGGGAAGGATATCATTCTCGCCGAGTCGGGAGTCGGCATGACCAACGCCGCCATGACTGTCCAGGGGCTTATCGACCGATTTCATCCCCGTGCGGTCATATTTACCGGCATCGCCGGCGGCATCGACAGCACCGTGCATATCGGCGATATTGTTGTCTGCCGCAAGTGGGCCACCCACGATTACGGCTACTGGGGCGCCGAGGGGTTTAAACCCTCCCCGCCCGATGTTTACATGCCCGAAGCCGACAGCATCATCGAGATGGCATATCTTATGACCGACAGCATTCTTTTCGACAAAGCTGCAAAACTTGCCCTCAATACTTTCAGTTTCGATAGTATCGGCTCTCATATTCCCCGCCTGGAAGTCGGCGGCGTGGGCGTCAGCGGGAATGCTTTTATCGACAATGTCGAGAAAAGGCAGTGGCTCTCAGCCAATTTTGGCGCGCTGGTAACCGATATGGAATCGGCGGCGGTGGCGCAGGTTTGCACTATCAACGGGGTACCGTTCATAATCTTTCGGTCCGCATCCGATCTGGCCGGTGGTTCCGGCTCGGCCACCGCCCGAACCGAAATCGGGCAGTTTTTCAAAGTGGCGGCGGTCAATTCCGCCAGAGTGGTTAAAGAATATTTAAAGGAGTTATAACTAAAGGGCGGAGGCAAATTATGACACTCATGAACGAAAGAGATAAAAACAGATAATGTGACGCGGGCAAAGAACCAGGACCTTACTCTATTTGTACTTTATTTTCAGCAGCAGTATCATCCCGGCGATGGCTAAAGTGACTATATTGGCCAGAATGATCGGAAGCGAGTCAATCAGAATACCATAAACCAGCCATAGGGATATCCCCGTGCAGATGACGATGAACATCGCCAGCGAAATATCATGCGTCGATTTGGATTTCCAGACTTTAATTAATTGGGGAAGAAAAGCCAGCGTGGTTAACGCTCCGGCCGCATATCCCAGTAAAATTGTATAATCCATTTTCCCCGCCCTATTTCTTTCTCTCAAAGACGAGCTTATATAATGCCACCAGTGTCCAGATAGATTCTAAAATAACAAAAGGTATGGCCGCAAGCACAATCGCGTAATAGGTGGAAAGCCCGCCCCCGAGTATGTTCAGTCCGATATATGTGACCGAATCCTGGCTCAGCTTCTTAATGATATTCAGGGCAAAGGCAACCAATAGAAAAACCATTCCCAGAATGCCAATCATCAGGTCTGTATCCATAGCATTATCCTTTATAGTGGTTTAAAGAATCAAATGGATGATAAGGATATTTTGAGAAATAGGAAACAGTAAAAAAACAAACGGCGCAGGATTAATGCCAGAACATCACCCTGCGCCGGAATAATCGCAACTGCCTGTCAAACTATAACAGCTTCTACCAGGTAAATGAATAAACCGGAGTGGTGGTCAATTTAAGTCCAACGGTATCGACCCCATCGGTTACTGCCTGTACCTGATAGATGATGAAAGGCTCGCCTCCATTAAGCCAGCCGCCGCTGACGGGCGATTTGGGATTGTACATTATCCAATTTCCATTCGGACGCCACGACCAGTAGCCATCAGGAGTATTGGCCACGGTAACCGGGTCATTGACACCTTTATAATTGGTGGGCGTATTCGAGAGATCGTCAAAAGGATTATGAACCGCGATGGGCTGCCCTTTGACAAACTGCCTGGCCGTGTATGTGGCCAGGGCCGATTCCAGACTGGATACCATATTGGCCAACGAGGCTTTCTCGGCTTCTTTGGTCACCGAGAAAAGCTTCGGGACAGCAATCGCTGCCAGAATACCCAGAACAACAATAATCACCACCAATTCAATGAGAGTGAACCCTCTGTTTGCGTTGGGATACTTGAATACCATAAGTTTTCCTTCCGTATATTATTTGAGACTTATCCACAAAGCCGGATATGATAATTCCTACTCTAATTTTCGGAATTTGACACCCATTCTTTATCACGGAATGTCCAATCATGGCGCCATGCGCAAAATTTGAACAGTCGGATGCCCCTGACCGACGGGGTATTCCTAAATACAGCGACAAAATGTCCGGGCGTCATAAACATCTTGCGGAAGTCGGGGCCGAATATTAGTTTTAAGGGATAAAATTCCGTTTTTTTGGAAAGGACTTGAGATGGAGATTACCGAAGGACTCTTGCAGGCAATTCAGGCCGAACGTCACGGCCATAGTTTTTATATGATGGCCGCTCACAGCACCAGCGATCCCAAGGGGAGGAAGGTTTTTGAAACCCTGGCCGCCGAGGAAATGGACCACATGCAATTTCTCAAGAAGCAGTATGACGCCATCCTGAAAACCGGAAAGCCGGATCGCTCCCTGAGCCTCGGGCCGCGTCTCGACCTCTCGGAAGGATTCCCGATTTTCTCCGATAGCATTCGGTCACGCATTGGTGATGCCCATTACGAGATGAGCGCGCTATCGATCGGAGTGCAGCTTGAAATGGACGCAATGAATTTCTATAAAGATCAGGCTGCCGCCGCCGCTGACCCCGACATAAAGAAATTCCTTGCCGAACTGGCCGATTGGGAATCGGGGCATTATCGCGCGCTGCTTCGCCAGCAGGACGAGTTGAAAGAAGATTATTGGTCTGATGCCGGCTTTGCACCATTCTGATTTGTGGAATATATAGGAAACTACCGGCTCTTCAGAAGCCGACCCAGCCGCCGGGCGGCATCATATCTTGACATTACCTCAGGATCGGCATTTCTGAAGATATCGAGAAACAATTGATACTGCTTGATAGCCTTGTCGACCTGCTTCGATTCCTCGTATGCAACTCCCAAATAGTAGTGCATGTCGGCATTCCAGATCGCGTGCCGGGCATGTGAATAGTTGTATACATTGATCTGATTTTCGAATTCTCTGATTGCGCCGGCGAAATCACCGGCGACCAGATAGGCCCTCCCCAGAAGATAGTGTGCGATGAAATAGCGCTTCCCATAATTATCCCCAATTTTTTCCAGATCTTTAATACAGGTTTGAATATCACCCTCTGCAAAGGCTATTGCCGCCGTCCCATACCAATATGAATATTGCGCGAAACCACTCTTTTTCTGAAATTCATTCACCTGTTCGGCATAATTCCGGGCGCTGTCAAGCCTCCCGTTCTGTGCCAGCAGCTGGGTAAATATATCAACATTCATCTGAAGTTTCTCCGGCGTCTCTTTCTGTTCGGTATTCAGAGCTTCGTAATATGTAGCAAGAGCCCGAGTGAAATCATTATTCCCCTGGTAAATAAAGGACTTCATGTATAGAATCTGCTGGGTTATCCCTTTTATTTTTTCGCTCTTGTTCAGCACCAGACAGCTGTCCAGGAATTTCAGCGCGGCTGAAATTTTCCCCTGATTGTACGGAATGAGAGCCCGATAGACCCGCCCCATGGCGCGGTTATATCCATCGCCGATTGATTCCAGATGCCGGTAACAACTGTCGGCCCTGTCATAGTCTCTTGTCAACAAATGGAGGTATCCGACAGCCAGGAATGAGGTCATGAAATCCGGTTTGATTCTAAGAGCCTGCCGGTATGATTCAATAGCTTTATCGGGCATCCCGTTGGTTGCGTACAATTCACCTTGCGTGTCATAAGGATTCGCCTCATCGGGAGATAGTTCAATATATTTATTTATCGATTCCAGGGCTTTTTCAACATTGCCGATCGCCTGATAAGCATAAGCAAGTTCATTGTAGGGATTCTTGAATAGCGAATCGATTTTTATCGCCTCATTGAAGTTCGCAATGGCGGAATCATACCGGACATTCTGATATTCCAAACCTCCCAATGCGAGATAGGCATTTTTTTCGTCCGGATAATCCCTTGCTATTTGTTCCAGCAAGGCGATGGCGGTATCTCTTTTCCCCTGGGCCAGCAAGACGGATGATTCTATATAGTGACGTTGCAGAGTGGTGGCATTTTTCGCGAAATGCTTGGCCTTGAAGATCATTTTTTGGTCGCCCATTTTGGCCATATAATAGTAGGCCATAGCGATGCTGGTATCAAAGGACAGGGCTTTATTGAAACACTCCTTCGCATCGGAGTAATAGCGTTTTTGATAATTCTCCACTCCTTCAAGGTACAATCGATACGCTTCAGGAGAACGCGTTGTAATCTCGGATATGGATCGTACCGGCTCAAAGGGGACTTCAGCCGGAAATGACAGATCTTTCTTGATCTGAAGCGCCAGCTTGTCCACCAGAGCGAATATATCCTCATTCGCCTCGGCTGTCATGCGGCGCCCCTTCAAAACCTCGCCGCTTCGAGCCTCGGTCAATTGCGTCGTGACCGTCAGTTTATCGTCCTTGTCGATAAAGGAACCGTACAATATCCACCGTGCCCCAACCCTCTTAGCCATATTTGTGGCGGTCTCCCGGTTTGCCATATCATCTTGTGTTTTCCCGATCAATTTTAGAACATCATTAATGCGTTCATTGGAAACCACTTTCGCGGACTGTGATTCGGACAGATCGGTCGTGAGCAGATTGGATAAGATGAGTCCTAGGCGAGAAGTATCCTGAGGATCGCTGAGATTTCTGAAATCGACTATGGCCAACCGATTGGCCGACGCCCAAGCATCCTGTTGCGTCCGAAACTCTATCTGCCAGGGGCGCAGAATCAGGAAGATCAGAACGATTATTACAACCGCCGCCGCCGGGACCAATTTCGGCCACACTCTTCTGCTGACAACGGAATGCCACAGGGAATGGTCCTCTTTTGCCGCTTCCATTGCCGACTCGGCAATCTGACGGATACTATCTTTGACAGCCGGGTTTCTCTGAATATACCCGGCGGCTTTTTCAAACTCGGTGGCCTTCTTAAAGCAGTATTCACACTCATAGAGATGAAGTTCGAAGGCGTCCTTATCCTTCTCATCGAGCATCCCCAGCTCATAGGCGCTCAACAACTTTTCGAACTTCTTATCAATACACCGGCTCATGACTATAAGCTCCCTTTCTGCAGACAAAGTGTCAACATGGCCCGTGCGCGCGAAAGCACCGAATAGAAATTGCTTTTGGTCAATTCCAGCCTGGCACAGATTTCCTCCACGCCATAACCCTGATAGTTGAGATTAAGGGCGCGGGCAAACTGAAGGCTCCTCTGGCTTACTTTCCGCAGACATTCCAGAAGCGTGGCTTCAAATAAAGGGTCGGAGTCACGGCCGAAATCGCTTCGACCATCTTCATCAAAGCTGTTCGTATCGCTTTTTCGCCGGGCTCTTTTTGAGTTGTGATTCATAACCACATTCTGCAACACCCTATGGGCCCAGGCCACAAAGCTGGTTTCGTAAACAATCTCTTTGTACTTGCTAAAAACAACAGCGAGGGCGTCCTGGACGGCTTCCTCACCATCTTCTTTATTCCATATACTCCGTTTTACAAAGAAACGGAATCTTGCAGACAGTTCCAGAAATAGCTGCTTTTCCGCTTCGGGATTGCCGCCGGCGACGGCCGATTTTTGTAACTCGTTGATATCCAATATAAACGCGAACCTGCTAATTCAGCAGTAGTATAATAATTGTATTTGAAAACGCAAAATAGTCTTTTTCCCTTTATAGCAAGCTGATTTTCATCATTCCGCAATTCCATTATCGGAAAATCTCAAAATCCGGGTAAATAACTTGCAAGAATTCTCATATTCATAAAACTAATTCTATGACAACACATTATTCGAGTTTAAACTAGGGAGAAACGATTATGAGAATCCGTTTGGTTGCGATGCGCTTATTCCTGTTAATCCTTTTTTTGACAGGTATTTCTTCTTTTAACAATGCCATTGCCGCCACGGTTTGCGGTGATGCCGACAATGACATGATAGTTAATATCAAAGATATAACCTTTCTAATCAACTTCCTTTACAAAGGCGGCCAGTCACCTAACACGCTCGTGGCCGCCGATGTCAATAATTCCGGGATCGTGAACATTTCTGATATTACCTATATGATTAATTTTCTTTATAAGGGCGGCCCCAAGCCGGCCTGCTCCAAATATCTGGGCCAGGTCCCCCCTGACTCCATACCACAAATCTTCGCCCCGGGGCTTATCTCCGGTTCTGAAACAGAGTTTGTGGCATCTTTCGATCCCTCGTTCCAGGAATTCTACTTTACCCGGAGGGGAGGAGATAACATAAATGAAATCTATTTCTCTGAAATTGTGAACGGTTCATGGACAAATCCGGCAATAGCACCTTTCTGCGGCAATTATGAGAACATGGAGCCGCTAATGACTCCCGATGGCCAAAGGCTCTATTTCAGCAGTACCCGGCCTTGTTCGGGATACCAAACGGCGGTACCTTATAATTGTAACTGGTTTGTCACCAGAATCGATTCCGATTGGTCGGATCCGCAGTATCTTGGCGTGCCCTTCAACAACATAATGGTCATGTATTCTACTCAAAGCTCGAACGGCAATATGTACTTCACTAACGTTAGCGTCGTACCTCCCTGCATATATCTGTCGCGATTTGTCGACGGCCAGTACTTCATGCCGCAGCGCCTCGGAACGGCCATAAACAAAGGGTACTATGAGGCTCATCCATATATAGCAGCCGATGAAAGCTATATGATATTTGACGCCCAGAATAGACCGGGTGGGTATGGTGCCTCCGATCTCTATATCAGCTTCCGGAACGAAGACGGTTCATGGACGGAATCAATTAATCTCGGAAGCAGTATCAATACCGTGGGAGACGATTTCTGTCCGACAGTTACACCGGACGGCAAATATTTCTTCTATGGTCGGTGGAACGGTTCGGCCAAAGATATTTACTGGTGCGATACCGCCTTCATAGAGAAGTTGCGCCCTTGCGTGGGCAGGATCGCCTACACCATTACTCCACCGGACGGAAATAATCAGATATATACGATAGATTGTGATGGCAGCAATCTTCAGCAACTGACGGCTCTGCCGGGACGTAACATGGCCCCGGAATGGTCTCCCGACGGCAGCAAAATAGCATTCTACACACATTTTGAATCCGAAAATACCTGGTCGATTTTTATTATGGATGCCGACGGCGGCAATGTGACCCGTGTGACCGATATTCCCGGTGCCTGGGATTGGTGTCCGCAATGGTCGCCCGATGGTACCAAGTTGCTCTTCGCCAGGATGTATCCTTCCGACTATCACTCGGATATCTGGATGGTAGATATTGATGGCAGTGATCTGCACCGGGTCGGCTCGGCTATCGGCTTCGGGCCAAGATGGTCATCTGATGGTGAAAAAGTCCTTTACTCCGGGCTTGCCGGCGATTACGAGATATTTGTGATGGATACTTCCGGTGCCAACCAGGTGCAATTGACGGACAACACTTCCGATGACTATTGGTCCTCCTGGTCACCTGATGGCGGCAAAATTGTATTTGTTTCCAACCGGGATGGGAATTTCGAAGTTTACACCATGAACGCCGATGGCACCGGCCCCGTGCGCCTTACGACCAGTTCTCAAAATGAGGATGATGCCGAGTGGTCGCCAGACGGATTGCGGATCGCATTTGTATCCTGGCGGGACGGTCATATGGAGATTTACATTATGAAAGCCGACGGAAGCCGGCAAACCCGATTAACCGTCACTTCCAGCGGCCATGCCTTCGATCCCGACTGGAAGCCGAATTGATTATAAAATAAGGATTCGTCTGGAATCGAATTATTACGCCTTCTTGTTTTGCCTCAAGCGGGCACGAACCATCCGGTTCGTGCCCGTTCTTATATTTCACGATCTCGACCGTACGAATATTTCATTGCCCGGTGCAGATGAAAACGGCAAAATGGCCATCGTGCACTTCTATGTTATCTCAAATCATTTTGACTTGTACCGGTCGGCGGAGTCGAATATGTCGATGACATTGATCTGGGTCGGAAAGGTGGCCGAATGAACCGCTCCTTCGGGGATAAAATAGCTGTCACCCTTGTGATATGTCTTCGCCTCCCCGGAGATTGTGAGAACCATTTCCCCCTCGAGCATAATTCCCCATTGAGCGCAATGAGCATGCGCCGGAACAATAGAACCGGCCTGAATATCAAAGAAAACCACCTGCTTCTTCCCTGCCTGCATCAGCCAACCGCGGATACCGTTGATCTTAACATCCACCTCCGGCAGATTGCGGATCATCTCCGGGTAAATGGTATTATCCCATTCTTTCAAGAAACCATTCATAAATATCCTCCTGTTTTCGGAACCTGATTTACCCGGCCTGAATCTGCTTGATAATAGACTCAGCCGATGTCACCATTGCGAAGCCAAACGCCAGATTGAGAAGACTTGCTTTATGCATTTCCTCATTGATGCTTCCGGTCGCATCCGCCAAAAAGAAAACCCGATAATCGCGATAATAGGCATCACGGGCGGTTGATTCGCAGCACATGTTGGTCATTACTCCCGTAATCACCAAATCTTCAATTTTAAGACATCTGAGAATCGTTTCGAGATCGGTATTATAGAAAGCCGAGTAGCGATGTTTAAGGATAATTTTCTCATTCGCGAGCGGGGCAATATCATCATCTATTTCGCTTTCAGGGCTTCCCTCCAGACAGGCGCCATCCCACCACCATTTCATGATTCCGGCATCGATGAAATCGGGATGATGAACATGTTTGGTATAGATTACCGGACGACCCGCCGCACGGAAGGCCGCGATCAGACGTTTGACTGAGGGAATAATAGCCGGGCCGCTTTCCGTGTATGTTGGGGAATTGGGATCCAAAAAGAATTTCTGCATATCGATTACCAGCAGGGCGGCCTTGTCTATATTTAGCGACATCTGGTGAGTATTGAATGCGGCAATCTGATTAAGCCATTCCTTTGACTTTGAGACGATATTGTCTGATGAAACATAGGCTGGCATGAATCAATCCTCCTCTGGACCTAATTTAAAGTACTTACTAAGATTGTCATGGCTCTCATTCCTCTCCTCAAAGGGGAATTCATCGGGAACTCCGGGCCATAGGAATAATAAAGTAAAGCAATTATTGGAATTTGAAAAGGGATTTTCAATATCTGCTTGCCGGATTATGTAAGCCGCAGACTTCAATCCGGCCACGAACCGCCAAGTCAACCGAAATTCCAATAAAATTGGATTGGGATTTGCGCCGGTTCCTGCCGAGCACGGAGTGCGAGGTATGACCCCGCCCAATTTCCTCTTGCCACATGAAAGGAAAAAGGATAAATTGTGCCCGATAAGACGAATTTTTGCTTTGTTTTACAGCATACAATAGCAGTAACCATTTATTGGCGAGGAAAATATGAAATACGGTGCGCGCAATCAGTTGATCGGGAAGGTGACCGGTATCAAGAAAGGTTCGCTGATGTGTCAGGTGACGGTGAATGTTCCGGCCGACTCGGTAATGAGTTCCGTGATGACGATCGATTCGCTGAAGGAGCTCGGTATTAAGAAGGGGGACAAGGTTAGAGTTGTCGTAAAGGCCATAAATGTGCTGCTGGTGCGCGAATAACAAATTCCAAGGTTGCGTGGGGCCTTGCCGAGCACGGAGTGCGAGGTGCGACCCGGAGCGTTCATAATATTAAACCAAGAAGATAGTCAAGACCGCCGAGGGGTCTTGACCTACTTAACTCCCCAAGCGGGTGGGCCACCCGGCCGGTTGGATTTGTCCCACCATGAATGGCGGGCCACCGGTCCATTTAGCAACCACGCGAATAATAAAACACCAAGGGGCGACCACTATCATCCAAATATCTAATCCACAAAATCTTCTTCTTTGGATTAAGAGGATTTTCACAGAAATCACTTGGTGTAACAACGAGAACTTGAAGCCAACTTCCCTCAGATTTCAGGGGATGCATGATATAATTATACCTACGTTCACCATATTTAAATTCTACCAATGGGAATTCGACCTCATTTCCGTTGGGCTCGTCAAAAAACTTAGGGACAGGTGAGATTGAAAGGAAAAACACGTCCCTCTGTTTCAATTTCACCGACCAGAAAATAATCTCGGTATGAGGTGACTGTACTTCAACCCAGCCTTTATAAGAGATATTTGAATCTGATAATCCATAGACAGCTCTTACCCAATTCCGGGTTTCATTGACACTATCAAAAGGTAATCCCGACTCCTCGTAAGCAAACTCAACAATGTTTTTTGAAACGCCCCGCATGGACGGAGTTACTATATATTGATATGGAGCTTTGTCTCCCTTGGGCGCAATTTGTCGGAGCTTTGCTATGATCTTTGAAGATCTCGACGGCTCTGCGAAGATTGACATAGAATCAGTCTGAAATGATGATGAATTTACTCCATGTGCAGAAAAATAGATAACGCCGATCCCATAATCCTTACCATAAGAGATATTGGACAGTAGAACTAATAAGAAGACAATGTTTCTCATGATATTGCTCACGCCAGTTAATAATAGCCGGGTAACCCACCCGCCACCGCGGGCTGTGGGATTGTTATTTCAAGCACTAGGTCAAAACTCATAATCATTCATATGCAATGGGACATTCCTCCTTCTTATGCCGCAGGGTCACGCCTTCCTCCTTGACGCCGGGAAGCCTAAGACCCCGCGGAACCTAAAAAGTCCTTCCAATTCTGGCTTTCCCATTCGTATTACCCCTCCATCATCTGCAAAAATTTATAATTTTCTGCGGTTTCGACATTTATGTATTTTGTTCACCGAATGTTATATCAAATCCTTTTATTGAGTGGGGCATCCATTTATTGTGTATAATTATTCTTTCCCCGATCGACGATCCAAGCCGACCAGGAATCTTTTTCCTGCATCAAGACCCCAAGCAGTTATTCTCTTATCCACCTTCCCTCCGTGAACAGCGATATTCAATAATCCCACCAGATCGGCGAGCACAATTCCTTCCTCATTTGAAAGCAGGCCACGTTCGCCCAAAATCTTCAGCAATCTACTTACTCCAGCACGCTGGGCACTTATATTGTTAGCTTCGGCCAATTGCGTCAGGCGTTTCTCAATCTCAATTCTCAGTCCAGCAAGCGCCAATATTGGATCTTCGTCGGCCATCAATTCAAATGAATAATTGGGAGTAGCCGCGGACTGGGCAGTCGTTGCAAGCAGACCAACCGCGTCTGCTCTGTTAGTTGTTTCATGCAGCTTCTTCAGCAATTGCGCCGCCCACTTTGGCTCCTCTAAAGCAGAGCGCCGGTAATAATAATGGGCTATAATCCAGCTGAAGAGTGCACCGATAAATAAATATAGAATTTCCATCTTGATTAACTAATAATCCGCGCATCGGATGAGTGCTATTAAATCACTTCTAAATCCCACCTGTAAGGCAGTTCTGGCAAAACTACGCCTGTTTAAATCTATCAATCCGCGCGCAAAAGTCAATAAAAAAGCCCTCTTTTTCAAGAGGGCTTCTCTATTTACTCCCGGCAGCTTTCTACTCTCCCACCCAGTCACCCGAGCAGTACCATCGACGCCAGAGGGCTTAACTTCTGTGTTCGGAATGGGAACAGGTGTTTCCCCTCCGCTATCGCCACCGGAAAATATTTATCACGACATATTGTCAGCGTATTTCGAATTTCGGCAGATGAGGACATCTGCCGCGCACATTAAGCGCATTTGCGGGCATCTCTCAACAGGTTGCAAAGAAAATGACCTTTGGCCTATGAGAAAGAAATTTAATCGATCAAGTCGCACGGCTTATTAGTATCACTCGACTCAACACCTTACGATGCTTACATCTGTGACCTATCAACCTGGTCATCTTCCAGGAGCCTTCAGTTACCTTACGGTAAGGGATACCTAATCTTGGGGTGGGCTTGGCGCTTATATGCTTTCAGCGCTTATCCCTTCCCGACGCAGCTACCCTGCTATGCCGCGGGCGCGACAACAGGTGCACTGGCGGTCGGTCCAATCTGGTCCTCTCGTACTAAGATCAGCTCCCCTCAAGTATCCTGCGCCCGTATCAGATAGGGACCGAACTGTCTCACGACGTTCTAAACCCAGCTCACGTACCGCTTTAATTGGCGAACAGCCAAACCCTTGGGACCTTCTTCAGCCCCAGGATGCGATGAGCCGACATCGAGGTGCCAAACCGCGTCGTCGATATGAACTCTCGGACGCGATAAGCCTGTTATCCCCAGAGTACCTTTTATCCGTTGAGCGACGGCATTTCCATGCACAACCGCCGGATCACTAAAGCCTGCTTTCGCACCTGCTCGACTAGTAGGTCTCGCAGTTAAGCTCCCTTGTGCTTTTACACTCTATAGCCGATTACCACCCGGCCTGAGGGAACCTTTGCACACCTCCGTTACGCTTTTGGAGGTAACCGCCCCAGTTAAACTACCCACCTGGCAGTGTCCCCGAGCCTGATTCAAGGCTCAAGGTTAGATATCCGATAAAACAAGGGTGGTATTTCAACGGTGGCTCCACCGATCCTAGCGGACCAGCTTCAAAGCCTCCCACCTATCCTACACATGCTTGACCAAATACCAATACCAGGATATAGTAAAGGTTCACGGGGTCTTTCCGTCCCGATACGGGTAAGCGGCATCTTCACCGCTGCTACAGTTTCGCCGAGTCCCATGTTGAGACAGTGCCCCAATTGTTATACCATTCGTGCAGGTCGGAATTTACCCGACAAGGAATTTCGCTACCTTAGGACCGTTATAGTTACGGCCGCCGTTTACTGGGGCTTCGATTCAAAGCTTCACCACCCGAAAGCGGTTGACCTCTCCTCTTAACCTTCCAGCACCGGGCAGGTATCAGTCCCTATACATCGCCTTATGAGGCTTAGCAGAGACATGGGTTTTTAGTAAACAGTCACCAGGGCCTCTTTTTTGAAACCGCTTTCAGCTCCGCGGGAAAACCGCCTCACTTACTCACGGCACCCCTTATCCCGAAGTTACGGGGTCAATTTGCCTAGTTCCTTAACATGGGTTAGCTCGCGCACCTTAGGATATTCTCCTCACCTACCTGTGGCGGTTTGCGGTACGGTCGGCAAAGCAACTATCATAGAGGCTTTTCTTGGCAGTCTGATTAAGGTCAGTTTGTGGACCGAAGTCCTCCCCATCACCTCTCGGTGTTAGGAGCGTGGATTTGCCTGCGCTCCCCACCTACCGGCTTAGATCCCGAAAACCAGCTCGGGACTGACCGTCACTACTGCGTCACCCCATAGATTAAAACGCGACTCTACCGGTGCAGGAATATTAAACCTGCTTTCCATCACCTACGCCTTTCGACCTCGGCTTAGGGGCCGACTAACCCTGGGCGGACGAACCTTCCCCAGGAAACCTTAGGTTTTCGGTGGGCAGGATTCTCGCCTGCCTTATCGCTACTCGTTCCGACATAATCTCTTCTGTGCCCTCCAGCCGACCTTACGATCGACCTTCAAGGAGCACACAATGCTCCCCTACCAACCGCTTCCGGCGAACCGGAAACGATTCCGCAGCTTCGGTGCCGTGCATAGTCCCATACATTTTCGGCGCAAGACCACTAGACTAGTGAGCAGTTACGCACTCTTTAAATGATGGCTGCTTCTAAGCCAACATCCTAGCTGTTTAAGTAATCTCACTTCCTTTGACACTTAGCACGACTTGGGGACCTTAGCTGACGGTCTGGGTTGTTTCCCTTTCGGCAATGAAGCTTATCCCCCACTGCCTGACTCCCGAGGAACAAGTGATGGCATTCGGAGTTTGATTGGGGTTGGTAGCCTTGTGGGGCCCCTAGCCCATTCAGTGCTCTACCTCCATTACTCTATAGCTCGAGGCTAGCCCTAAAGCTATTTCGAGGAGAACCAGCTATTTCCAGGTTTGATTAGCCTTTCACCCCTATGGACAGCTCATCATCCAACTTTTCAACGTTGGTATGTTCGGACCTCCATTTCGTTTTACCGAAATTTCATCCTGGCCATCCATAGATCACCTGGCTTCGGGTCTACTCCCTGCCACTTGGTCGCCCTATTCAGACTCGCTTTCGCTACGGATGCGCCAGTGTTTGGCTTATCCTTGCGACAGAGAAGTAACTCGTCGGATCATTATTCAATAGGCACGCCGTCAGTCCGGTTTCTCCGAAGAGAAACCTTTCCTCCGACCGCTTGTAGGCACACGGTTTCAGGTACTATTTCACTCCCCTCCCGGGGTTCTTTTCACCTTTCCCTCACGGTACTAGTTCACTATCGGTCACGGGATAGTATTTAGCCTTACCAGATGGTCCTGGCGGATTCACACGAACCTCCACGTAGTCCGTGATACTTGGGAAACCAGATAAGGGAAGCAGTCAGTTTTTCGCCTACGGGGCTTTCACCCTGTACCGCAAATCGTTCCAGATCATTCAGCTAAACAGACTGTTTGTAACTTCCCGGCCTGACTGCATTCAGACCGATTCCGGTTCCCGCAACACCGACAGCGCAACGCACGCAGGCTTTGACGCGCCAATCGGTTTAGGCTGTTCCCCGTTCGCTCGCCGCTACTAGGAGAATCATTATTATTTTCTCTTCCTGAAGGTACTGAGATGTTTCAGTTCCCTTCGTTCGCTTCCACCCGCCTATGTATTCAGCGGGCGATATCCGTCGATGAAGACGGATGGGTTACCCCATTCGGAAATCTCCGTCTCAAAGGTTGTTTGCACCTAGACGAAGCTTATCGCAGCTTACCACGTCCTTCATCGCCTTCCCGTGCCAAGGCATCCACCGAGTGCCCTTAGTAACTTGATCGAAAACCTTTCTCAAGTTCACCAAAGGTATTTTCTGTGCAACCTATTGGAAGATGCCCGTATGTCAATCCGCAGAATAAGGATTGACATACGCTAACAATATGAAGTTGTCAAAGAGCTTTAAGAGGCAAAATCAATTTGCCTTATTATGGAGATGACCGGGATCGAACCGGCGACCTGTGGCTTGCAAAGCCACCGCTCTCCCAACTGAGCTACATCCCCAATCAATCTGGGCCTAAGTGGAGTTGAACCACTGACCTCGCGCTTATCAGGCGCGCGCTCTAACCAACTGAGCTATAGGCCCAAAAGCTTTTGAACCCAATCTTAAGCCCAAGATTTATAGGTAATAGCAAGTACCGGCAGAAAAAAACTCTACCGGGAGTGTGTCGACCTAGCCCTTGCCACTCTTATAGAGAGATCAAGAGCTAACTCCTTAGAAAGGAGGTGATCCAGCCACAGCTTCCGCTACGGCTACCTTGTTACGACTTAGCCCCAGTCATCGGTTTCACCTTAGGCGTCACCCTCCTTGCGGTTAGGCAAACGACTTCGGGTGCTCCCAACTTCCGTGGCTTGACGGGCGGTGTGTACAAGGCCCGGGAACGTATTCACCGCGACCTGCTGATTCGCGATTACTAGCGATTCCAACTTCATGAAGTCGAGTTGCAGACTTCAATCTGAACTGAGACCGGTTTTACGGATTGGCTCCACCTTGCGGTCTTGCAGCCTTCTGTACCGGCCATTGTAGTACGTGTGTAGCCCTGGATGTAAGGGCCATGAGGACTTGACGTCATCTCCATCTTCCTCCAGCTTATCACCGGCGGTCTCCTTAGAGTTCCCAGCAGTACATGTCAAACCCAGGTAAGGTTCTTCGCGTTGCCTCGAATTGAACCACATACTCCACCGCTTGTGCGGGCCCCCGTCAATTCTTTTGAGTTTCAACCTTGCGATCGTACTCCCCAGGCGGGGCACTTAATGCGTTAGCTGCGGCACTGAGGGGGTCGATACCCTCAACACCTAGTGCCCATCGTTTACGGCCAGGACTACCAGGGTATCTAATCCTGTTTGCTCCCCTGGCTTTCGCGCCTCAGCGTCAGTATCGGTCCAGAAAGCCGCCTTCGCCACCGGTGTTCTTCCAGATATCTACGCATGTCACCGCTACACCTGGAATTCCACTTTCCTCTCCCGTACTCAAGATTAACAGTATCAGATGCAGGCCGTAGGTTAAGCCTACGGTTTTCACATCCGACTTGAGAATCCGCCTGCACGCCCTTTACGCCCAGTAAATCCGAACAACGCTCGTTCCCCCCGTATTACCGCGGCTGCTGGCACGGAGTTGGCCGGAACTTCCTCCGCGGGTACCGTCAGGACCGGAGCAGTTACTCTCCGATCGGTTCGTCCCCGCTGACAGGGTTTTACACTCCAAAGAGCTTCGTCACCCACGCGGCGTTGCTGCGTCAGACTTTCGTCCATTGCGCAATATTCCCTACTGCTGCCTCCCGTAGGAGTCTGGGCCGTATCTCAGTCCCAGTGTGGCCGATCACCCTCTCAGGCCGGCTATCCATCATAGCTTTGGTAGGCCGTTACCCTACCAACAGGCTAATGGAGCGCGGGCTCATCCCCAAGTGACAGGTTTCCCCGCCTTTGATCTCCCAACGAGGCCGTCAGAAGATGTTATCCGGTATTAGACCCCCTTTCGAAGGCTTATTCCAGGCTTGAGGGCAGATTGCCCACGTGTTACTCACCCGTTCGCCGCTTTACTCGCACCCTTGCGGGCACTTTCTCGCTCGACTTGCATGTATTAAGCACGCCGCCAGCGTTCGTTCTGAGCCAGGATCAAACTCTCCGTAATATTACATCTCTTATTTGCGATGTCATATTCTCGAAGGTTGTTCCTTTTACGAAACACTTCGTTATTCGAACTACGATCTCAAAATATGTCTTAAAGACATTGAGACCCACACTACCGACAAGAATCATTCTTCTTGCTCGGTACTTGCTATTAAGTTTTCAAAGAACCAGTCTGATAAAAAACTGCCATATTTCAGGCAGGCAAGGATAATAACTACTATCCATTATCTTGTCAAGAGAAAAAAATAACTTTTTTCAAAATATCTTTCTCTTTCCTGTATCTATTTGTCTTTAACAATATTACCCGCCCCCGGTTCCCACTTTTCCCAAAACATCCTATAACACATAATATTTTCGACATCTGTAAGCAAGACTTTAGTTTACAGCTTGCGCACCCGCCAAGAAACTGCACCCGCCTCAAATAACGTTTGAGGCATTGAGCCTCGGGCTCAATTCAGAATTGTCAACCTCCCCGGCCCCTAATAAAATCCTTTTCGATCCGACAAAAGGCCTCTATATTGACCATATGTCGAGTTCTTCACGCAAAAGGCTGCTCCGGATAGACTTGGGGCGAACCGGATATGATGACACCCGGCTGCTCCAGAAATCAATGGTGTCACTGCGGCATGAAGGACGAATTCCCGATTGTCTTATCTTCACCGAGCATGAGCCGACAATCACCATGGGAAGAGGGACTACTATGGAAAACCTCCTGGTCACCCCGGAATTCTTGCGGGAAAAAGGAATCGGGCTCTTCAAAGTCGAACGAGGCGGCGATATCACTTTTCATGGCCCCGGTCAAACTGTCCTCTACCCCATCGTTGACCTGAACTTTCGCGGACGCGATTTGCATCAGTATCTCCGGGATCTGGAGAAATTGGTCACGGCCACTCTCGGAGAATTCGGGCTGGAGGCCGGGACAAAATCGGGATTGACCGGGGTTTGGGTCGGCGATAAGAAATTGGCCGCTATCGGCGTGGCCGTCGCCCACTGGATTACTTACCATGGTCTGGCTCTTAATGTAACCACGGATCTCAAATATTTCCGATTAATCAATCCCTGCGGCATAATAGACTATTCAGTCGGCTCGCTATCGGAAATATTGGGGCGAAATATCAGTCAGCGGCAGGTCAATGATTCCCTGGCCAAGAATTTCGCGACCCTTTTTGATTATGATATTGAGATGATAAGAAATGCAGCGCAATTCATAAACGATTTGGCTGCCGGCAGAATTATTTAGGCTGTAAATGCTTAGTTCGATATGAAGAACCCAGTTAGCAAGGTGCTTTATGAACATTATTGAACCCAAAATTGAAAATTATATCGCCAATTTGCCCTCGGCTGATGACCCGGTTCTGAAGGAGATGGAGGCCCATGCCCGGCGGCATCATTTCCCCATTATCGGCGCCATGGCGGGGCGTTTCCTGAGACAGTTGGCTCTGGCCTCAAACGCCAGATCAATTTTTGAAATGGGATCGGGGTACGGCTATTCCGCCTATTGGTTTGCCGGCGGCATGACCGGCGGGGGCAGAATAATCTGCACCGATATGTCCGAAGATAACCGTCAGCGCGGGCTGGATTACCTGGAACGGGGCGGTTGTAAATCGAAAGTTGAATTTCACGCAGGCGATGCCCTGAAAATAATCGGAAAATTCGACGGCCCTTTTGATATTATTCTCAATGATATCGACACGGAATCATATCCTGAGGCCTTTGAATTGGCTGTTCCGCGCCTCCGCAGGGGGGGTATTTTTATCACCGATAATGTCCTCTGGTCCGGGCGGATTCTGCATCGAAAACCGACTGCGGCCAGCCGGGCTATCCTCGAATTCAACCGGGGGCTGTTCAACTCAAAGGATATCCTTTCTTCCCTCATCCCAATTCACGACGGTCTGGGTATGGCGATAAAAATAGTCTGAGTATCCGGCTTTATGGGGCTTTAGTAACAGCTTGGCATCCAAAAGATTCAAGGTCGTTTTGCACAGGATTGCCATTTCGGGCGTCTCTGAATCAGACGCACTAAACAGCAGAGATTCAATCCATGCGCTTTATCAAGGCCTTATCTCTTCTTTTCTGTCTCGCGATCAGCTGCCAGAAGGTAACGGAACCTCTGCCGATACCGGCCGATGTCACGCCGCCATCGCGGGTAACCGATCTGGCGGTCAAAGCGACGACTTCTACCACGGCGACAATTACTTGGCTGGCTCCCGGTGATGATGGCAGGATTGGGCGGGCAGACGAATATGATGTTAGATATTTCACCGAGCCCATATCGGAAGAAAATTGGAACAGTGCCTTGAGAGCCGTGGGCGAACCATTGCCCGGCAGGGCTGGCTCTCCCGAGAATTTAATAATCAGGAATCTCTCAAATAGCACGCTTTATTATTTTGCGCTTCGCACGGCCGATGGGGTTCCTAACTGGTCGACCATTTCAACTGTTGACAGCGCCCGGACGACAACTCCCCAGGACACTATTCCCCCCGCTCCGGTCACCGACCTGGCTGTGGTCGAGACAGAACTCAAAAGCATGACGCTATCCTGGACCGCGCCGGGCGATGACGGAAACACCGGGCAGGCCGCCGAATATGATATGCGATATGCCGATTTCCCCATCAATTTGAACACCTGGCAATATGCGGTCAAGATGACCGCCTTGCCCAATCCTCAGGCGGCAGGAAAACAGGAGGAAATTTTCATCGCCAATCTCGCTCCCGGCGAGACTTATTGGATTGCTCTGAAAGCCCGTGATGAAGAACTCACCCAGTGGTCCTCTGTGTCGAATGTCGCCATGGGAACACTTCAGGCGGGTCAGACGGCGATAGAGCAACTGGGAATCTGCAAGACTTCTGACTATGCTTTGGCCGTGAAGATAATTGGAGATCTCGCCTATGTTGCCGATCATGACTCGGGCCTCCAGATTATCGATGTTACGAATTTAAGACAACCCCAAATCAGAGGACATATCACGACACCGGGGAAGGCCCTTGACCTGGATGTGAACGGGAATTATGCCTATATTGCCGCCGAGGAAGGCGGCCTGCAAATCATTGATATAACGAACCCGGGGAATCCAATTATTGCCGGGAGTTTCGCGACCTCCGGACAGGCGCTTTCGGTTACTCTGGCCGCCAATGTTGCCTTTGTAACCAACGATTGCAGCCCCGGCCTTCAGATTCTCGATCTAAAAGATCCGGTAACTCCACACGAACTTTCGAAGTATGAAACCAAAGATGCCGCATACGGGGCGGCCGTAAGCGGAAGTTACGTATTCATTGCGGCCGGAGCATCCGGTCTGGTAGTAGTCGATTTTTCCGTTATTGGAAACCCCTGGTTTCTAGCTACATGCCGCACGCCCGATCAGGTGCGGGATATAGCCATTGTCGGCAATTATGCCTACCTGGCCGACAACTTCGGCGGCCTTATGATCTTCGACATTTCCAATCCCGGCGATCCCTATCAGGTTGCCGGTTATGATACGCCCGGCCAGGCACTCTCGCTCGCTCTGTATTCAAAATATATCTTCATTGCCGACGGCTGGGAAGGCGGTCTGCAGATTGTGAACATAGAAAATCCGCTATATCCCATGCTCGCCGGAAGCATCCCGACTCCCGACATGGCTCATGATGTCGACGCTGTCGCTAATACCTTCTTTGTCGCAGCCGGTCAAGCCGGTCTGGTGATCTACCGTTTTCGGCCAAATGGCGAAACGGCGTTTCAGATGCACCAGGAAGTGGATTATTGATTCCTCTTATCGTGTTTCGGTCGCGGTTCCAATCAAGTGCCCGGACACCAGGACTTGTCGAACTCAAAATGGCCGCACTTAAACTTGAAAGCGATTTACTGTCTCACAAAGTGCGGCATTTCGGTAGGAATTTCTATTGAGAACTCCACTACGCCGCCATATGCACCGTTATTGTACCATGGCGACTGATAGATCATTTTCCTGATACCATTCTTTTCGATTGTATAGCAGTTCACTTTGCGCGATTTCATCAAATCGCGCAGTTTGCTGCGGGCCGGCTCCGGGTGACAATCGAGAAGGTTCTTGCCGATCAAATCCGCGCCCCCATCCTGCTTGAAAGTCTCATCAGCCTTGTCATTCATTTCCAGAATGATACCATCGGCATTGCAAATAGTGATGGCTCCGGGAAATTCCCTTATCCATGAAGCGAAAGACATGCTCAAGAAATCCCTATATGATGGTTATGAATTTAAGACACTGAATAGATCCGGTATCGGCCTCAAGCAGAACCTTTAATCATGTAAAAAACTTCTTGTGCCTTCTTCTGATTATATTCAAAGGCCAGATCCTTATGATTAATAATGTCGATGATTGTCCCGATGAAGCAAATGCCTGCGGTAAAAAGATATAGCAGGCCCATGCCTATCTGGTCCAGATAGAAACGATGCACACCGGCGATCCCCACAAAACCGATCAAAGACATCAACAGGACGGTTTGAGGTTCCTTTCTTCGCGAGCGATATACGGTCGCGAAGCGGCGGGCGGTCTCCTCATCGACATTCTTAAGCAGGCCGCTCACGAAGATCATTTCGTCCACCTGCAATTCCGGTAGCAACTGATAAAGGTCAGCCATGATATTCTCCCATTCTAAGGCCGGTCAGACCCGGCGATTTACATATAAGCGATACTATTCTAAGTGACAATATTATGACAGCAATTATGCCGAGCGGATGACACAAAAAGGAACCGGCGATATCGCCGTGATAGAAAAGCGCGATCGCTCTCCCCAATCCACACCCGGGGCAGAAATCGATTCCGATATTTCTGAAAAGACAGAATGAGAAATGCTGCTTCGCCGGGTCAATAAAAGCCGGCGCAATCAGCGCCGCCCCCCAGAGGAGAATCTCCTTCTGATACGGTAGCATTAGAAATGTGAGAATTTTCTTCATTCCGCTTTCCATCATCTAATTATTACTACGGAATATAATGAAGGCAAGTTGCTCAAAACAAGTGAAAGAAGGAGGGTTTTCAATCAAAATCCAACAGAACCAGGGCGTTTCCCTTTCGGCCCGAAAAGGGAGTTGGAGCGTAATATCGTGCGCCCGTGCACCCGGCGACAGGATTTAATTTATTATATGTATCGCCTTTTTGTTGGCGTTCAGGCCGGCCTCCATCAGCGCTTCGGAAAGAGTGGGATGAATCCCCATTATATGCCCCAAATCCTCCGCGGTGCCGTCAAACTCCATCAGCGCCGTTCCGGCAAAGATAATATCCCCCGAATGGGGGCCGAACAGATGTATTCCCAAAATCTCATCGGTCTCGGCATCGGAAATAACTTTGGCAAAACCTTCCGTGGCCAGCGTGGCAATACCTTTCCCTACCGCACGATATGGAAACTTGCCGACCTTGATCTTTTTCCCTGACGCGGCCGCTTCTTTTTCGGTCAGACCAATTCCCGCGATTTCCGGGTCGGTGAAAACCGCATACGGCACCGCTTTCCAGTCGGCGCCCATATTCGAACCGGCAATCGCCTCGGCGGCGACAATTCCCTCATGCGAGGCCTTGTGTGCCAGAAGCAATCCTCCGGTGACATCGCCAATGGCAAATATATTGGACACATTAGTCCGCATTCTCTGATCAACCGAAATGAATTTCCTGGTATCGGTTTTCACACCGGCTTTGTCGAGATTCAGCCCGGCCGTATTCGGTCTCATCCCGGCCGACACCAGAACCATGTCGAAAGTGAAAGTCTTATTTCCCTGCGGACTCTCCATATCAACTTCAACCTTGTCACCCTTCTTCCGGGAAGCCACAACTTTCGATGATAAATAGAATTCCATCCCCTGCTTGCGCAGAGCCTTCTCGGCCGATGAGGATATTTCCGGATCGAGCATGGGAAGAACGCTATCGAGAAGTTCGATGACCGTTATCCTGGAACCAAGAGTATTATACACGGTTGCCATTTCTAATCCGATCGGCCCCGCACCGATCACGCCCATGGTCGGCGGAACATACCGAATATCGATTGCCTCGCGAGCGCCGATAATTGTCTTCCCGTCCATCTTGATCATGGGCAGATCTATCGGCTCGACCCCGGTGGCGATGATAAAATATTCGGCTTCGAGTTTGGTTTTACCGCCATCAGCGGCAATTTCAATTTCCGTCGGAGAAAGAAATGATGCATAACCATCATATACTTTTATTCCCGCTTTCTCCATAAGAAATTTGACGCCGCTGGTAAGCCGCTTGACCGTATCATCCTTATGCCTGCGGAGTTTGTCGAGATCGATTTCCACTGCCAGGCTTTTCAGCCCGATACGAGACGCCCCCTCGACCGTTCTTTTCAACTCTGTCACATATAGAAGCGCCTTGGAGGGAATACACCCCCAGTTCAAGCAAACCCCGCCGATGTATTCTTTTTCAACCACGGCCGTTTTTATGCCCAACTGCGCTGCTCTGATGGCGGCGACATATCCGCCCGGGCCGGTTCCGATTACGACCAGTTTATATTTTTCTGCCATATCAATATCCTTTTTCAAAATAGTATAAGGCAAATAAATGCGCCTCAACCATAATACAAAATATCCGTGTCCTAAACAACTCCCAGAAGCCAGCTATCCGGGTTCTCCAGATATTCAATCGTCCGGCGCAGGAACTGGACGGCATAAGCGCCGTCGACCACGCGGTGGTCAAAAGAGAGACCGAAATTGAGAATCGGCCGGATCACAATCTGCCCATCCCACACCACCGGTCGTTCGACTATCTTATGCACTCCCAAAATGGCCACCTGCGGATGAGCAATAATCGGCGTCGAACCGAGTGCACCCAGAAGACCTGCATTGGTAATGGAAAAAGTGCCGCCGGTTATTTCACCGACCGTCAACTTGTCGGCATTGGCCCGGTCGGCCAGATCGCGCATCTCTTTGGCAATCTGAAGTATGGACTTTTGCTCGCAGTGCTTAACCACCGGAACAATCAACGAATTCTGTCGCGCCACCGCCATACCGACATTGAAATATTTCTTCACATGCAAAACGTCTTTTTCAAAAGTAGCGTTCATCCAGGGGAATTCCCTGGCGGCAAATATTATCGCTTTGACCATAAACGGCAGATAGGTCACACGCACACCGTGCATCTTTTCAATTTTATCGACATACTCCTTGCGCCACGCGATCAGCTTCGACATATCGCATTCATCGAAAGTCGTAACATGAGGGATGGTAAAAGCCGATTTGACCATATGGTCGGCGATTACCTTGCGCACGCCGGTAATCGGGATAAGCTCTTCCGGTTCGTCATCGGGCCAGGCAAAATCGGGTTTCTTGACATCCACCTGATGGCGGCTGTTGATATATCTGATGACATCCTCTTTGCTGACTCGTCCCTCGCGACCGGTGCCGCGCACCAGACGCAGATCGATGAAATGCTCTTTGGCCAAACGGCGAACCACCGGCGATGACTTGACCGCCTTGATTCCCGCGTCAATGGCATTCTGATCGGCATGGATACCCATCTGCTCGTGATGGGCCGTCGTGCCGACAAACTCCTCCGGCGGCGCTTTGACATCCTGCTCGCGGGGAATCGCCTCTTTGCCGCTTTCGGGCAGCGTCTGGAAAGCTTTTGTTCCGACTGCCGTTCCTTCTATCTCCATTATGGCGATTTCCGCCCCGATCTGCACCAGCGTATCGGGAGGAACCAGATGCCGTTTCATCACCCCGTTATGGGGCGAGGGAATTTCGATATTGATCTTGTCGGTCATGATTTCAACCAGGGGGTCATCGACCTTTATTTTATCACCCTCGTTTTTGAGCCACTTGACAATGGTCCCCTCGACAACCGACTCTCCCAGCGGCGGAACAATAACTTTATATTCCATCTTTCCTCCCTAATATTCCAGAACTTTTTTTACGGCGCGGATAATCTTCTCGGCGTTCGGCAGGAAGTAATGCTCCAAAGGCGGGGCGAAAGGAAGCATCGGCACATCCAGCCCGCAAACCCGGGTCACGGGAGCATCAAGATAATCGAACAACTCCTCGGCAATGGACGCCCCGACCTCGGCCATGACACCGCCGGTCTTGGAATTTTCCTGCACCAGAACAACCTTGGAAGTTTTCTTCACCGACTCAAAAATGGTCTCTCTATCCCAGGGGAGAAGAGTCCGCATGTCGATCAGCTCTGCCGAAATACCCTCTTTTTCCAAGGCGGCTGCAGCCTCAAGCGATTTATGGCACATCAGCCCATAGGCGACCAGCGTGATATCTTTCCCTTCTTTTCTAATGGCGGCCTTGCCGATAGGAACCGTGAAATCATCATCGGGCAAATCCTCCTTGATAGAGCGATACAGTCTCTTATGCTCGAAATAGATCACCGGGTCTTCTCCGCGGATGGCGGATTTAAGAAGCCCTTTGGCATCGTACGGCGTCGAGGGCATCAGCACGATGAGACCCGGCTGAGAAAAGAACCATTGCTCGTTGATCTGCGAATGGTACAATCCGCCGCCGACATCACCGCCGCAACAGACTCTGACCGTCATCGGGCAGGTCCAGGCGCCGCCGGAACGGTAACGAATCTTGGCCGCCTGCTGGATAATTTGGTCCATGGCCGGAGTGATGAAATCGGCGAACTGTATTTCGGGCACCGGGCGCATTCCGACCATCGCCGCACCGACACAACCCCCGATTATATAAGCCTCGGAAATGGGGGAATCGATAACCCGCTCTGTCCCGAAACGATCCATCAGCCCCTTGGTCGCTTTGAAAACACCCCCGTAGAGGCCGATATCCTCGCCAATCAAAAAAACACTTTCATCACGTGCCATTTCCTCGGCCATTGCTTCCGTAATAGCCTCGATAAATGTCGTCGTTTTCATTTTATCTCCTGAACTCTCAGAATTATTTTCATCTTATGACCGCCTAATATTCCTCTCTTCTGACCGGGAACTTATCCGAGTAAACATCGCAATAGGCTTCCTCGGGTTCGGAATATTTGGATTCCTCGGCGAATTTGATCGCCTCTTCCATTTCCTGCTCAATCCGTTCGACTAGCACTTCCCGCTTTTCGACGGTAAGAAGGCCTAACTCCGTCAAAAGCAGCTCCGCTCTCGCGATAGGATCCTTTTTCTTCCACTCTTCCAATTCCTCGGAACGGCGATAATTGGCCGGATCGATTTCGGAATGGCCGTACCAGCGGTAGGTCATGCATTCAATCAGAGTCGGCCCGTCACCGGCCCGGGCGCGGGCAATTGCTTCCTGAGCAGTCTTGTGCACGACCACAACATCGTTGCCGTCAATTGTCACACCGGGAAATCCATACGCTTTAGCGCGGTCGGCAAAATGCTCGATAGCGCCCTGAAGAGTCGCGGGGACCGATTCGGCCCAGAGATTATTCTGGCAGACATAAATCATCGGCAGTTTATGGATACCGGCAAAATTAAGCGCCTCGTGCCACCCGCCTCGGGCGGTCGAGCCCTCGCCAAAAAAAGCGACAGCCACATTGTCCTTCTTTTGAATTTTGAAAGCCATGGCGCAGCCGGTGGCAACCACTGTCTGCCCGGCTACAGTCGAGGCTGGATTGATTATCCCCTTCTCGCGTGAGCCGTAATGGCAGGGGTGGGTTTTCCCTTTATCGGGCGAGCTGGAGCGTGCAAAAACCTGAGCGACAATCTCCCGGAAAGGTATTCCCTTGGTGACCGCGGCCCCGATTTCCCGATGCGAGGGGCCGATAATATCTTCATCACGAAGGCCGTAAGTAACCCCGACCGTGGTGGCCTCCTGCCCGACCGCCGAGAAATATGTACCGGCAAACCTTCCCTGACGGAAAAGCTTGCGGAATTTTTCATCGAGCAGTCTGGTCCTCATCAGATTGGTATAAAGTCCCAGAAGAGTTTCTTCGGAGAGACCGATCTGCTTCAATTTTGATTTATTGGCCGCTTGATTCGCAGACATTTATCCTCCAATATTAAAAATCATTGTTCACTCAAAGATGCCGGATTCAAGAAATTCATCTTAAAATATATTTCCAATCGATTTTGTCAACCATTTCTGTCCTAATTCCTCTTCTATACTCATAAATCGCCAAAAATGGACTGCAATTTATCATTCTAATCTGTCATATTACGCATCAAATCGCCGACGGGCTAATCTTTTCTTGGAGTTGCCCGCTGCTGCACTCAGAATAGGAACTATTTTCCCGGGATTATTGATCAGACGTTTTCCGGGAATGGCCACGAGGGCAGGTTACAGCGGCGCGGTTTATCAACCCGGAAACCAAGGGTGTAATCGGCTTGCATCAGCTTATGAATCTCCCGCGTCCCTTCATATATCGATGCTCCCTTGGAATTGCGGTAGAACCTTTCCACCGGATATTCGTCGGAATAGCCATAGGCGCCGTGAACCTGGACCGCATCGGCCGAGGCTTTTTCCGCCTCCTGACAGGCAATCCACTTGGCCAGCGAAGTTTCTCTTGTGCTTCGCAACCCTTTATTCCTTAGCCAGCCGGCTTTAAGCCAGAGAAGACGGGCATATTGGTAACCCCCTTCCATATTGGCTATCATCTCTTTTACCAACTGGTGCTCCGCAATCGGCGCTTGAAATGTTTTCCGCGTGAACGAGTATTGGATAGAGGCATCAAGACAGGCCTTTATCAGTCCGGTTGATCCGGCCGCCACCGTGTACCGTCCCTGCTCCAAACAAAACATGGCAATTCCAAATCCCTCACCCTCATGGCCCAGACGATTTTCCTCGGGGACTTCCACATCCTGCAGCGCGATCCAGCCGGTATTGCCGGCCCGGATTCCAAGCTTACCATGAATGGGGCCGCTGCTTACACCGGAAAACGAGCGCTCGACTATAAAGCAGCTTATCCCGCTGTGGTCGCGAAGCCTTTTCTTCTCCTGGTCGCTCCAAGCAAAAATAAGAAAATTGTCGGCCACATCGGCCAGACTTATCCACATTTTCTCGCCGTTCAGGATATACTTGCCCCCCTTCTTAACAGCCGTGCTCTGGATGCCGACCACATCAGATCCGGCGTTCGGTTCCGTCAGGCCAAAAGTGGCAATCTTCTCCCCTTTCACCTGCGGCACAAGATATTTTTCCTTCTGGAATTGGTTGCCCCAGGAAAGAAGAGTCAGCGAATTGAGCCCGATATGCACCGAAAGAATCACTCGGGCGGAGGTGTCAACATATTCCAATTCCTCGCAGGCCAGGCCGAGCGAGATATAATCCATTCCCGCGCCGCCGTATTTTTCCGGAAAACAGAGCCCAAGAATGTTCAACTCCGCCATCTTCTTCAAAATGGATGGGTCAAATTTCTGCTCCCGGTCATTTTCCTTAATATCGGGGGCGATATTTTTCCGGGCAAAATCGCGGCAAAGCGACTGCACCGCCAGTTGATCTTCATTGAATTCAAAATCCATTTATAACTTCTCCCGAATTATCACGTTTTCCAGTCCACATTATAAGGATACTATGACAAGAACAATTGGCCGCAGACTGGGAAACTCCACTCAAAATTGTATGAGAACCTTCAAGAACAGCCCGACCAGCAGCATGCCTGAGACGGTGCCGAAAAAGTTGACCAGATCATTGCCGATAAAACGATAACCGTGGTGTAGAATTGTCTCCCGCCCGCAATGGAGAGTTCTTTCAACGATCTTCCCGCAGATTGAGCAGCGGTACTGCCCCTGCCACGCCCCGCCAATGAAAGAATCACTCAATGAGCCGATAAAACCGAAAAGCATGACTACCGGCCATGCCATATCTGCAATATTCATTTTCTGATTCATCAGCATCATGGTCAGATAGCCGCTGCCAACAGTGGCCGCCGCCCCCACCATTGCCCCCAGAGTTCCCAAAACGGTCACACCGCCCGAGAGACCGGGATCGATTTTTCGGAAAGTGACAATTGATATCGGACTGTGCTTTGAGAGCGTCCCCAATTCGGTTGCCCAAGTATCGGCCGCGGCCTCAGAGACCGCCGCCAGATAAAGAAAAAACCAGAATATTTCGCCGGTAATGGCATAAATGGGAACCATAGCCGCAGCCGCCGCGCTATTGGCAAGAACCTGTTTCAAGTCACGCGGCCCACTCTTCCCCAATATACTGATTACCGAATTTTTCCGGGCTGTTCTTATTGCCGAAAGAAGATTCGAGCTTACAAAGAAAAAGATTAAGGGAACGGCGAAAAGTATTCCGCCGAATCCAAAGACAATCGTGCCGACCAGAACAGTTCCTACGGCGCCGCTTCCGGAAAGTGCCTTCAATCTGAAGGCAAAAAAGGCGATAATAAGCGAGAGTATGCCGCCGA